>CALCXL010000618.1 GCA_937907595.1 uncultured Pseudomonadota bacterium | reverse complement strand
AAGATGAGCGGTGGGTTCCTGGACATGGCCATGGCCGTCGGCGCCCCCGTCGTGCCCGTGCGCTTCGTCGGCGCGCTGCCCACCACCGACCTGGACGTCCGCACCGAGTTCCCGGTCGGCATGGGCCAGCAGGACATCCACTTCGGCCGCCCCATCGAGCCCGCCGAGCTCGCCGCCCTGCACTACGGCGACCGCAAGAAGCTGGTGGTCGACGCCATGAACGCCCTGGGCCCCGCCCACGCCGACGAGCGCCCCTTCCCCGGGGACGACGAGTTCGCCGCGCGCGTGAGCGCCTGGCGTGAGACGCACGACGTCGAGCCCGAGCACGCGGTCCTGCGGGAGGTCCTGGCCGAGCAGCCGACCCCCTCCCCCGAGGTCGCCGCGCTCCTGGCCGCGACGAGCGCCGACGCGCTGGACGGCCCCTGGCTGCAGGAGTTGGGGCGGCGGCTGCTGGGGGGATGAACGCCTTCCCCAGGGGGGGAAGCCGAGGGCTCCGGCCCGCTACCCCCTCCGCCCCATGCGCTCCAGCCGCGCGTTGATCCAGGCCTTCTGGGCGTTGATCCGCCGCACCAGGACCTCCCGCACCGTCGGGTCCTCGGTCGCCGCGAGCTCCTGCCGCATCGCCGCCACCTCCTTCATGGCGGTGACCTCGCCGGGCACGTAGCCGGCGTTCTTCAGCACGCGGTGGGCCATGCGCAGCTCCGGGGGCACGGCGCGGTCGTCGTCGAAGGGGATGGGCTCGCCCTTGTAGGGCAGGTTGTCGAACTCGCCGCGCTGCATGGCGGCCCGGATCATCGCGTCCACGTGGTCGGTCATGACGTCCTCCGTGCGACCGGACCTCCTCCGGCCTCGCGCGGGACTACGCGCGAGAAGCCAAGACCTTGCACCCCCGTTCATCACGCTGTATAGGTGGCCGCCGCTCGCGGGAAACTCCTCGGTGTACTGTCGAACGGCAGGAGAAGGGACTCGGGGCGTAGCGCAGCCTGGTAGCGCACCTGCTTTGGGAGCAGGTTGTCGGAGGTTCGAATCCTCTCGCCCCGACCATCTTCTCCCGTCTCAGGTAGCCAGGATGCGCCAGTAGCTCAGGTGGATAGAGCAGCGGCCTTCTAAGCCGTTGGTCGCAGGTTCGAGTCCTGCCTGGCGCGCCAGGCTGCCTGAGCCGCTCTTTGAACTTTTGTCCGTCCGCCTTAGGCTGACGGTTTGTGGTGGCCGTAGTTCAGTCGGTAGAACATCGGATTGTGATTCCGGAGGTCGCGGGTTCAATCCCCGTCGGTCACCCCATTCTCTTCCTTGACTCGTGTCGGGAGCCTCTGTAGCTTCCCGAGCCGTCTCTGGGGCTCGTAGCTCAGCTGGATAGAGTACCGGGCTTCGAACCCGTTGGTCGCAGGTTCGAATCCTGCCGGGCCCGCCAGAGTCGGCATGACATTCGAATATTCGTGGGCCCATAGCTCAACTGGCAGAGCATCGGACTCTTAATCCGCAGGTTGCAGGTTCGATTCCTGCTGGGCTCACCATCTTCCCGAACCGCCGGCGGGACCTCAGCGTCCCGTCGGCGATTCTTCTTTCAGGAGCACGCGAGAGCGCGAGCGTGGCGGAACTGGCAGACGCACCAGACTTAGGATCTGGCGGGTACCCCCCATGGGGGTTCGAATCCCCCCGCTCGCACCATCGCAGCCCAATCCCCGGGAATCGATCCATGCAGGTCAACATCGAAGAGCTCTCGGCCGTCGAGCGCAAGCTGTCCTTCACCATCGACGCGACGAAGATCGACGCGGCGCTGAACGAGGCCTATCGCAACCTGGGCAAGCAGGTGCGCATGCCCGGCTTCCGGCCCGGCAAGGTGCCCCGCAAGCTGCTCGAGCAGCGCTTCGGCAAGCACATCGGCGGCGAAGTCGGCGGACAGCTGATCTCGGAGGCCTTCGACGAGGCGGTGGAGGAGCACGACCTGTTCCCCGTCAGCCAGCCCATCGTCGAGCAGGGCACCCTCGCCGCCGGCACCCCCTACGAGTTCTCCGTCACCGTGGAGATCAAGCCCTCCGTCGCCGTCGAAGGCTGGGACGGCATGGACGTCGAGTGGGAGCGGGACGAGGTCACGGACGAGCAGGTGCAGGCGGAGCTGGACGAGCTCGCGTCGCGCAACGCCACGTTCGAGGCCGGCGACAAGGACCACAAGGCCGCTGAGGGCGACCTGGCCCTGGTGGACGCCACGGCGACCGCCGACGGGCTCGAGGACAAGACCCTGGAGGCCTACCCCGTTCAGGTGGGCGCCGAGGCCTACGGCATGCCCCTGTCCATCTTCCTGGCCCCCAAGGTGGTCGGCAAGAAGGTCGGCGGCAAGGGCACGGTCAAGGGCACCATCCCCGAGGGCGCCCTGGGCGACGAGTGGGACGGCATCGAGGCCACGGTCAAGTTCGCCGTCAAGGAGATCAAGACCCAGAAGCTGCCGGCCCTGGACGACGAGTTCGCGCAGGACGAGGGCCACGACAGCCTGGACCTGCTCAAGGCCGACATCCGCTTCAAGCTGGGCGAGCAGCTGCGCAAGCACCTGCGCTCCCACGCCTCGGACTTCGCCCTGGACAAGCTGGGGGAGATGAACCCCTTCGACGTGCCCCGCGGCCTGGTCCGCGCGGAGGCCGACGGCATGCTGCAGCAGCAGATGCGTCAGTTCGCCGGCATGGGCCAGAAGATGCCGCGCATCAGCCTGGAGAACCTGGGCGAGGACGCGCAGCAGCAGTTCCTGTCCCAGGCGGAGATCATGGTGCGCCGCGCGCTGATCCTCGAGGCCGTGGCCGAGCAGGCGGAGGTGGAGGTCACCGACGCCGACCTGGAGGAGAAGATCGCCGAGATGGCCGCGGAGATCGGGCAGCAGCCCGCCGCGGTCAAGGGCCTGCTCATGAAGCAGGGCGGCATGGACGGCCTCAAGAACCGCATCCGCGAGGAGAAGACGGTCAACACCATCCTCGAGCGCGCCAACATCGTTGAGGTGGAGCCCCGCGACCACAGCCACGAAGAGCCCGCCGAGTCCGTCGACGCCGACGACATCGAGGCGGCCGCAGAGCACGCGGCGGCCCACGGCGAAGAGGGCCACGTGCACGGCCCCGGCTGCAACCACGACTGATCGACCACCGCTCCCCGCCGTCCCTGGGGCGGTGGGGCGTCGGCCGTCCAACGCGATTCCGTCCCCACACCGGGGCCGGTCCCGCGGGGCCGCGGGGCCTGGGATCCGCGGACCGCAGGGGGGTCGCGGGCTGCGGTCGCCTGCCCGATCGGCGTCGCCGACGTCGCGCCCCTCACCGAATGGGGAGGCAGGGGTGGTAGAGACCCCGGAGCGACGCTACAACTGCTTTCCCCGCGACCTACAATGGATCGGGTCCCCAGCGACCCCGGAGCAGACAGTCGAATGATCATCACGCCGCCCACCAACATCATGCCGGGCATCTGGGAAGAGACCCATCGCGGCACCCGCTCGATGGACATCTTCAGCCGGCTGATGCTGGACCGGATCGTGTTCCTGGGCACCGAGGTCACGCCCATGTCGGCGAACTCGATCATCGGTCAGCTCCTGTTCCTGGAGTCCGAGGACAACGAGAAGCCGATCCACATGTACATCAACAGCCCGGGCGGGGACGTCGCCGCGGGGCTCGCGATCTACGACACCATGAACTACATCAACGCGCCGGTGGCCACGCTCTGCGCCGGGCGCGCCATGAGCATGGGCGCGGTGCTGCTGGCCGGCGGTGAGCCGGGCATGCGGGCGGCGCTGCCCAACGCCTCCATCCTGATCCACCAGCCCCTGGGCGGTGCGCAGGGTCAGGCCAGCGACATCGAGATCGTGGCGAAGGAGATCATGCGCCTCAAGAGCGTGCTCATGAACATCCTGGCCAAGCACACCGGTCAGACCAAGGAGCAGGTCACCAACGATTCCGACCGGGACAAGTACATGACGGCCGAGGATGCACTGTCGTATGGCATCATCGATCGGATCGTCACCAGCAAGGCCGACGAGGAGTAGATCGCTGTGCCGAAGCGCGGATCCGACAACAGCAACCTGTGTTGCTCCTTCTGCGGCAAGTCGCAGAAGGAAGTGCGCAAGCTCATCGCAGGGCCCACGGTCTACATCTGCGACGAGTGCATCGAGCTGTGCAACGACATCATCGCCGAAGAGTACGACCGCGAGGACTACTACAGCTCCAAGGGCTCGATCCCGAAGCCCAAGGAGATCAAGAAGCACCTCGATGAGTACGTGATCGGCCAGGGGGGCGCCAAGCGCGTGCTCTCCGTCGCGGTCTACAACCACTACAAGCGCATCGAGTCGCGGCCGAACGGCCACGACGACGTGGAGCTGCAGAAGTCGAACATCCTGCTGCTGGGCCCCACCGGCACGGGCAAGACGCTGCTGGCCCAGACCCTGGCGAAGTTCCTCAACGTGCCCTTCACCATCGCGGACGCCACCTCCCTGACGGAGGCCGGCTACGTGGGTGAGGACGTGGAGAACATCATCCTCAGCCTCTACCAGGCCGCGGACTACAACGCCGAGCGGTGCCAGAAGGGCATCATCTACATCGACGAGATCGACAAGATCTCGCGGAAGTCGGAGAACCCCTCCATCACCCGCGACGTCAGCGGCGAGGGCGTGCAGCAGGCCCTGCTCAAGCTCATCGAGGGCACGGTGGCCAACGTGCCGCCCAAGGGCGGGCGCAAGCACCCCCAGCAGGACTTCCTGCAGATCGACACGACCAACATCCTGTTCATCTGTGGTGGCGCCTTTGTGGGCCTGGACAACTTGATCGAGCGACGCATCGGCAAGCAGAGCCTGGGCTTTGCGGGCACCCGCGAGCAGAACGCGGTCAAGAAGACGGACAAGAAGAAGATCCTGAACCAGGTGCAGGCCGAAGACCTGCTCAAGTTCGGTCTGATCCCGGAGTTCATCGGCCGCGTGCCGGTGGTGGCCACGCTGGAAGAGCTGGACGAGGAGGCGCTGGTCAAGATCCTGCGGGAGCCCAAGAACGCGCTCATCAAGCAGTACCAGAAGCTCCTGGAGTTCGAGAACGTGAAGCTCAAGTTCACGGAGGGCGCCCTGCGGGCGATCTCACGTGAGGCGATCATCCGCAAGAGCGGCGCGCGCGGGCTCCGGGCCATCCTGGAGAAGCTCATGCTCGACGTGATGTACGAGGTGCCGAGCCTCGACACCGTCAAGGAGTGCATCGTCTCCGAAGAGGTCGTCAACGCCGGCAAGCAGCCGATCCTGGTGTACGAGAACGAAGCCGAGCTCGCCTGACCCGCCCCTGGGAGCACCCCCCCGCGCATGATCTGGAAGAAGAACGAAGGCGGCCGCCCCGGTGACGGGAAGTCGGTTCCCCTGCTCCCGCTGCGCGACATCGTCGTCTTTCCCTACATGGTCATCCCGCTGTTCGTCGGCCGGGAGAAGTCCATCGCCGCGCTGCAGGAGGCGATGGGTGGGGACAAGGAGATCTTCCTGGCCGCGCAGAAGTCGGCCAAGACCAACGAGCCCGGCGCCGACGACATCTACGAGGTCGGCACCCTCAGCGTGATCATGCAGATGCTGCGCCTGCCCGACGGCACCGTGAAGGTGCTGGTGGAAGGCAAGCGGCGCGCCAAGGCCCTGCGCTACGTCGCCGACGACCCGCACTTCCGCGTGGAGCTGGAGGCGGTGGACGAGTCGGACGCCAGCACGGTCGGCCTGGAGGCCCTGATGCGCAGCATCAAGGGGGCCTTCGAGAACTACGTGAAGCTGGAGAAGCGCATCCCGCCGGAGATGCTGCTGACCATCAGCAACATCGACAACCCCGCCAAGCTGGCCGACATCCTCGCCGCGCAGCTCAACCTCAAGCTGCAGGACAAGCAGAAGCTGCTGGAGACCTTCGACGCCCAGGGCCGCCTGGAGGCGCTGCTCAAGAACATCCAGAGCGAGATCGAGATCCTGCAGGTGCAGAAGCGCATCCGCAGCCGCGTCAAGAAGCAGATGGAGAAGACGCAGCGCGAGTACTACCTCAACGAGCAGATGCAGGCGATCCAGCGGGAGCTGGGCGACAAGGACGAGTTCAAGAACGAACTCGCGGAGCTGGAGAAGAAGCTCGAAGAGAAGGATCTGCCCGACGAAGCCCGCCTCAAGGCGGACCGGGAGATGAAGAAGCTCAAGATGATGTCCCCCATGTCGGCCGAGGCCACGGTGGTGCGGACCTACATCGACTGGATCCTGGACCTGCCCTGGCAGGACTACGCCGACGAGAAGCTGGACCTGGGCGACGCCGCGGAGATCCTGGACGCGGACCACTACGGCCTGACCAAGGTCAAGGAGCGCATCCTGGAGTACCTGGCCGTGCAGGCCATGGTGGACAAGATGAAGGGCCCGATCCTCTGCCTGGTGGGCCCGCCCGGCGTCGGCAAGACCTCCCTGGCGCGCTCCATCGCGCGGGCCACGGGGCGCGACTTCGTGCGCCTGAGCCTGGGCGGCGTGCGGGACGAGGCGGAGATCCGCGGACACCGCCGCACCTACATCGGCGCCCTGCCCGGCAAGCTGATCCAGCGCCTGCGCAAGGCGGGCACGTCCAACCCCGTCTTCCTGCTGGACGAGATCGACAAGATGTCGGCCGACTTCCGCGGGGACCCGGCCTCGGCGCTGCTGGAGGTCCTGGACCCCGAGCAGAACAACACGTTCAGCGACCACTACCTGGACCTGGACTACGACCTCAGCCGCGTCTTCTTCATCACGACGGCGAACACGCTGCAGGGCATCCCCATCCCGCTGCAGGACCGCATGGAGATCATCCGGCTGTCCGGCTACACGGAGATGGAGAAGCTGGCCATCGCCCGCAAGTACCTGGTGCCGCGGCAGATGGAGGACCACGGGCTGACCGAGGACCACATCGAGATCCGCAACACGGCCATCCAGGAGATCGTGCGGCGGTACACGCGGGAGGCCGGCGTGCGGACCCTGGAGCGGGAGATCGGCTCGGTCTGCCGCAAGGTCACCCGCAAGGTGCTGAGCGACCGGGAGGCGGGCGACGACACGTTCGAGGTCATCACCCCCCAGCGCATCCACCGGCTGCTGGGCGTGCCCAAGTTCCGGTTCGGCGTGAAGGAGGAGCGGGACGAGATCGGCTTCGTCAACGGCCTGGCCTGGACCCAGGTGGGAGGCTCGCTGGTGCCGGTGGAGGCCGTGGTGCTGCCCGGCAAGGGCAAGCAGATCCGCACGGGCACCGGGGAGCTGGGCAAGAGCTTCCAGGCTTCGGCGGAGGCGGCGCTGTCCTACATTCGCAGCCGCACCCACGTCTTCGGCCTGCAGCCCGACTTCTACGAGCAGGTGGACATCCACGTGCACGTGCCGGAGATCGGCGCGGTGGACGGCCCCTCGGCCGGCGTGACCATGTGCACGGCCATGACGTCGGCCCTGCTGGGCATCCCGGTGCGGCGCGACGTGGCCATGACCGGGGAGATCACGCTGCGCGGGCGGGTCAAGCCCATCGGCGGCCTCAAGGAGAAGGTGATGGCGGCCCACCGCGGCGGCATCACCACAGTCCTGATCCCCATGGACAACGCCAAGGACGTGCCGGAGATCCCGCTGCGCGTGCGCAGCGAGGTGACGATCATCGCCGTCAGCGACATGGACGAGGTCCTGCGCCACGCCCTGGTCCTGGAGGATCCCGACGGCCTGTTCGAGGGCCGCCGCGAGGATCGCCCCGAGCGGCAGCTCAACCCGCCGGGCCTGCCGGCCGGCAACGCGCCCAGCTGATCCCCTTCGGACCGGGCCCGGCGAACGGGTCTATCCTGCGGCTTGGAGGAGCGATGCTTCGACTGGGGATCCTGCTCTCGATGCTGGCGGGCTTGTCGGCCTGCGAACCCACCGAGGGCGGCAACGCCCTGCTGGACGACGACGACAGCGCCGGCGACGACGACGACACCGGGGACGACGACGACTCGGCCGCCAGCGACGACGACGACGACGACGACACGCCTCCTCCTTCGCCCTTCCGTCGCATGGCCGTGGGCCGGACCCAGGCCTGCATGACCACCGGCGGCGCGGCGCAGTGCTGGCAGCTGGCGGACCCCAGCCAGCGCTTCAACCTGGCCGACATCGACGTCGTGCACCTGGACTCCGCCGTCTCCGCCGACGCGCCGCTCTGCGCCCTCAACGGCTCGGGCGGCTGGTCCTGCGAGCCGGACATCGCCGACCTGGACACCTGGGTGGGCGAGGCCTTGAACGGGGTCTACGGAGAGTTTGGCGTGGCGGTGGGTCTGCTCTGCGGCATCACCACCGGCGGCGACCTGCACTGCCGGACCAGCGCCGCCGCCGCCCTGGGACCCTTCCCCGCCGGCCCCTGGCACGGCCTGACCGTGGGCGGCGGCAGCCTCTGCGCGTTGGACGGAGCGGGGGAGGCGGCCTGCTGGGGCCGGAACGACCAGGGGCAGGGCAGCCCGCCGGCCGGCGCCTTCGAGCAGATCGCCACCAACGGCTTCACCGCCTGCGGGGTGCGGCCCGGAGGCGCGCTGGAGTGCTGGGGCATCGACGCCGAAGGCGGCCTGGCCACCCCGCCGGCGGGCACCTTCAGCCGGGTCGCCGTGGGCTTCGGCTTCGCGTGCGGGCTGACCGCGGGCGGCGGCGAGCTGAACTGCTGGGGCCGGGACATCGACGGCGAGCTCTCCCCGCCCGCGGGCGCCTACGTCGAGGTCGACCTGGGCTGGGGGGCCGGCTGCGCCTTGCCCGCCAACGACGACATCCACTGCTGGGGCAGCCAGACGATGTAGGGGCGACGCCAGCGCGGGCCCCGTGCCCCGCGTGGACCGTCCCTGCTCTGCCGCTGCCCCCACCCCCACGCCGGAGCCCGCCATCAGCGACAAGGAACCGGCCCACCGCGCCCTCTCCCGGAACGTGCAGGAGCAGCGCGCCCCCCGGGTCGAGGAGCCGCCCGAGCCGCCGAAGCCGCCCAACCCCCTGCGGGGCATCGCGCTGCTGGTGGTGGTGATGGGGGCCATCGTCTGGTGGGTGGCCCAGAGCGGGCAAGGTCCGGCCACGGTGGTGCCCTCCCGGGACGTCCTGCAGGAGGGCTCGGCGGCCCTGGACGTCCTGCCCGGGCAGGAGGCCGGCGACCTGGTGGTGGTGGACGAGCGGGTGCAGGAGGATCTGAGCTCCCTGCGGGCGGCGGAGATCGCGTGGCTGGAGGCCGGTCACCTGCCGCGCTCCCTGCCTCCCTGCCCCGAATCGGACCCCGTGCGGGGGCTGCAGCCCTGGGGCGGTCCCTGTCGGGAGGCCTGGCTGGGGGCCACGACCTGGGAGCTGCCCGCCGCCTCTCCCTGCCGGTACCAGATCTTCGCCGCGCCCCCCGACGACTTCCGGCTGGTGGCGGAGTGCGACGCCGACGGGGACGGCGCCTTCGAGACCTGGACGGCCGACCGCGAGCAGCCGCCACAGCAGGTCCGCCTGGGCCGCAAGTAGCGGGCCGGGCAGTCGTGTAGCCTCCTGACCGTGCGATCCCGCGACCCCTGGTTGATCTTCGTCGGCTTCGCGGCCCTGTACGGGGCCATGGCGGCCACGACGGCGCAGGGCGGCGACGCGTCGGAGTTCATGACCGTCGCGGCGACCTTCGGCACCCCGCACCCGCCGGGCTACCCCCTGTTCGCGGCCCTCACCTGGCTGAGCGTGCACCTGCTGCCCTTCGGCGGCGTGGCCTGGAAGGCGTCGATCGTGGCGTCCCTGCAGGCCGCGGGAGCGCTCGCGGTGCTCTTTGTGGCCCTGAGGGAGTGGACGGCGCGGGTGCCGGCCCTGCTGGCGGTGGGGGCCCTGGGCACGTCGCTGCACTTCTGGCGCTACGCGACCGTCGCCGAGGTCTTCGCGGGCGGGGCGTTGACGGCGGCCTTGCTGCTGCTGGTCTGCGTGAAGATCGCCCGGGGCTGGAGCGGTCCCCGGGCGGCGCTGGGGCTGGGGCTGGCGCTGTCCACGGGCATCGCCAACCACCACACCGTCGTCCTGCTCTTCCCCCTGGGCCTCTTCGCGCTCATCGGCCTGCTCCCCCGGGACGCCGCCGGGCGACTCCGGAGCCTCGTTGCGGGCGCGCTGGCCCTGATCCCCGGCTTCGCGGCCTACCTGCTGTTCCTGATCCCCGCGGGCGCCTGGCGGTGGGGGGACATCCACGACCTGGGCGGCGTCCTGCACCACTTCCTGCGGCGGGACTACGGCACCTTCAAGCTAGGGCTCTACGAGGGCGACGTCAGCCGATGGGATCACCCGCTGTACTGGCTGGGGCAGCTCACCCACGAGTTCGTGGGGCTCTACGTCGTGCTGGCGCTGGTGGGGCTGGTGGCGCTGCGTCGGCTGCGGGGGCGGGATCGCTGGCTGGGGGTGGCGACCGCGGCGTCGTTGCTGGTGGCGGGGCCGATCTTCCTGACCGCCTTCAACCTGCCGCCCCGCGGCTCCTACCTGGTGATCGCCACCCGCTTCCACATCCTGCCCAACCTCCTCCTGGCGCCCTTCATCGCCCTGGGCGCGCAGACGCTGCTGCAGCGCACGCGCTCGCGGTGGGCGGCGCCGGCGCTCTTCGCAGGGCTGCTGGTGGCCGTGGGCCTGCACGGCCCGAACGCCGGGCACCGGGGCTGGACGGTGCTGGAGGACTACCTGAGCAACCTCTACGCCACGGTGGAGCCGAACGCGGTGGTGATCGGCTCGGGGGACCCCGCCGTCTTCGGCTCCCTCTACCTGCAGCACGCCCAGGGGCTGCGGCCCGACGTCGTCTACGTCGAGCCGACGATGGCGGGGCACCCCTGGTACGTCGACGGCCTGAAGGCGCAGCACCCCGGGTTCCGCTGGGACAACACGGTGCCCCGGGACGCGGTGCTGGAGATCATCGATCAGAACCTGGACGACCGGCCCGTCTACATCATGTTCAAGCACGCCCGCAGCGCCCACTACGAGGGGCGGCTGCCCCCGGGCTACCCCGTCGGCGCGGTGCTCATGAAGATCGCCGGACCCGACGAGGCCCTGCCCCCGCCCGCCGACGTGGAGCGCGAGCTGCGAGCCGCGATGGAGCGCCACACGATCCGGTCGCGGGTGGACACCCTGTACCGCGCGAAGAGCACCTGGGAGTACAACGACTACGACCAGTACGCCTTCGCCTTCGACACCCTGGCGAAAGCCTACGAGCGCACCGGGGACCTGCACAGCGCGGTGCGAAACCGGGAGACAGCGGCCGAACTGAGCCCCTACCGCTTCGGGGATCTGGCGCACCTGCGGCGGTAGATCGGCGAGGGCTCGAGGGCGTGCTCCTAGCCCAGCGCCATCGGCGACGTCGCGTAGCGCACGGCCTCGGCCAGGGTGATCTGGTCGGCCTCGATCAGGGCCTTGAGGTACTGGTCCATGGTGATCATCCCCTCCCGCCGGCTGCGCTGCATGATCGTGGCGGCCTGGTGCTGCTTGCCCTCGCGCACGATGTTCCGGGCCGCGGGGGTGGCCACCAGGATCTCGAAGGCGGGCACGCGGCCGTTGCCCTCCTTGGCCTGGAGGAGCCGCTGGCTGACGACCGCAAGGAGGGAGGAGGCCAGCTGCGATCGGGCCTGGTCCTGCTGGTGGGGGGGGAAGGTGTCGATGATGCGGTCGATGGCGCCGATGGCGTCGTTGCTGTGCAGCGTCGCCAGCACCAGGTGGCCCGTCTCCGCGGCGGTCATGGCGGCGGCGATGGTCTCCCGGTCGCGCATCTCGCCCACCAGGATGACGTCGGGGTCCTGGCGCAGGATGTACTTGAGGGCGGCGGCGAAGGACTGGGTGTCCGAGTAGACCTCGCGCTGGTCGATGGTCGCCTTGATGCCGACGTGGGTGTACTCGATCGGGTCCTCGATCGTGATGATGCGGCAGGCGCGCTCGCGGTTGATCTGGTCGACCAGGCAGGCCAGCGTCGTCGACTTGCCCGAGCCCGTCGGCCCCACCACCAGCAGGAGGCCCTGCATGCGTCGGCCCAGCTCCAGCACGGTGGCGGGCAGGCCCAGCTCGTCGGGATCGGGGATGTGGGCGGGGATGGCGCGCAGGGCGGCGGACATGCGGCCCTTCTGGAAGTAGGCGTTGACCCGGAAGCGCCGGCCGTTCTCCAGGGCCAGGGCGAAGTCGATCTCCCGCTCCAGCTCGTAGATGGAGCGCTGGCGGCCGCTGAGGATCGAGTACAGCAGCAGGCGCATGTCGCCCTCGGAGAGCGCGTGCTCGGAGATGGGCACCAGCGCGCCCTGGATGCGCAGGATGGGGGGGCGGTCGACGCTGAGGTGCAGGTCCGAGGCGCCGCGGTCCAGCACCGTGCCCAGCAGCGTCTTCATGTCCAGCTCCTGCCGGGACGCGATGAGGGCGCCGGCCCGCTCGAACGTGCCGATGCCCACGGACATGCCGCGGGCCTGCAGGGCGAACTCGTCGGGGTTGGAGGCGGCGGCGCAGCCGACCTCGTAGTCGATCTTCCCCTGGCGATACAGGTCCAGGATCGACCGGTTGAAGGTGATGCACTCGTCGCCACGCACGCTGCGCATGAGGTCGTAGAGCTCGTCGGCGCGCTGGTCGCGCAGGAGCTTCGCCACGGCGGGGGTGGCGGTCATCAGCTCCACGGCGATGGCGCGGCCGGCCTGGTCCGAGCGGGGGAGCAGGCGCTGGCTGATGACGCCGCGCAGGGACAGCGACAGGTCGACGGCGACCTGGGCGCGCAGGTGGTCGGGAAAGTAGGAGAGCAGGCGCTGCAGGGTCTGGGTGGCGTTGATGGTGTGCAGCGAGGCCAGGACCAGGTGGCCGGTCAGGGCGGCGGAGAGGGCGACCTTCACGGTCTCCGCGTCGCGGATCTCGCCCAGGAGGATGACGTCGGGGCTCTGTCGGACCACGCCCTTGAGGGCGCTGTGGAAGGACTCGGTGTCGTCGCCCACCTCGCGCTGCATGATGCGGGCGAGGCGCTCCTCGAAGACGTACTCGATGGGGTCCTCGATGGTGACGATGTGGGCCTGCCGGCGTGTGTTGATGCGCTGGATCATGGCGGCCAGGGTCGTCGACTTGCCCGATCCGGTGGCGCCGGTGACCAGGACGAGGCCGCGCTGCGCGTCGGCGAGGTGCTGGACCCCGAGGGGGAGGCCCAGGCTCTCCAGCTCCAGGGATCCGGCGTGCACGGCGCGGGCGGTGATGCTGACCAGCCCCTGCTGCCGGGCGAGGTTCACGCGGAAGCGCACGCCGTCGAGGCTGAGGCCCACGTCCATGTCGCCGGTGGTCAGGAAGCGGCGGCGCGCGGACTCGCCAAGGTGCTCGGCCAGGAAGGAGTCCAGATCGGCGCCGCTGGTCTCGGGCATGTCCAGCGGCACGACGTTGCCGTGGCGCCGGATGGCCGGGGCCTTGCCCTCGCACAGGAAGAGGTCGGAGGCGCCGCGGGCGGCGAGGGAGGTCAGGAGGGACTGGACGATCATCGTCTGAAACGATACGACCTTGGCGCGACGGGCGCTGGCCACGGCCGGGGGATCGTCGTAGAAGGTCGCCGCGTGGGCGGGTAGCTCAGTTGGTAGAGCGCCGGTTTTACAAACCGGTGGTCGTCGGTTCGAGCCCGGCCCCGCCTACCACGCGCCGCGCTGCGGGAGCCTCGGGCTCAGATGACCGAGGGCAGGCCGAAGGACTCGTCGGCGGGAGCGACCGCGCGGGCCAGGGCGACGTCGGCCGGTTCTGCGCGCCCGAAGAGCCAGCCCTGTCCGCGCAGGCAGCCCAGCTCCAGCAGCGCGTGCCGCTGCTCCTGGGTCTCCACGCCCTCGGCCACGACCTGCAGGCCCAGGCTCTGGCCCAGGCTGAGGATGGTGCGCACGATGGCGCGGGCTTCGTGGTCGACGCCCAGGCGGTGCACGAAGCTCTGGTCGATCTTGAGGGTCTGCACGGGCAGGCGGTGGAGCTGGGACAGGGAGCTGTACCCGGTGCCGAAGTCGTCGATGGCGATGGACACACCCAGGGCCCGCAGCCCCTGGCAGACCTCTACGGGGTTGGTGTGGCGGGTCATGGCGGTGGACTCGGTGATCTCCACCTTGAGGTACTGCGGGTCGGCTCCGGTGCGCTCCAGGATCGCGGCCACCCGATCGACCAGCTGCGCGTCCACGAACTGGCGGGGGGACAGGTTGACGGTGACGCCCAGCTCGGGGGGCGGGCCCTCGGAGTCCTGCCAGCGGCGCAGCAGGACGCAGGCCTGCTCGAGGATCGCCTCGCCCAGGGGCACGATGAGGCCCAGCTCCTCCGCGAGGGGGATGAACTCCGCCGGGCTGGCGACGGCGGGGTTGGCGCCCCAGCGGGCCAGGGCCTCAAAGCCCAGGACGCGGCCGTCGAGCAGGGAGACGATGGGCTGGAACCAGGCCTCGAACTCACCGCGGGGCAGGGCGACGCGCAGCTCCTGCTGCAGGACGAGGCGGCGCTGGAGCTTGCCGGACGTGGAGACGTCGTAGACCACGCTCTGGGCCCGCCCGCGCTTCTTGGCGTGGTACATGGCGCGGTCGGCGTTGCGCAGGAGCTCCTCCGCCGAGCCGTCGGCGTCGCCCATGGCCACCCCGATGCTGGCGGTCACGAACAGCTCGAAGGACTGCACCGAGAAGGGCTGGGCGATGGCCTCCCGGATCCGCTCGGCCAGGTGCATGGCGCCGGCCTGGTCGATGTCCTCGACGAGCACCGTGAACTCGTCGCCGCCGAGCCGGGCGACGGTGTCCGAGGGGCGGACGACCCCCCGCAGGCGGGACGTGACCTCCTGCAGGAGGATGTCGCCGGCGCTGTGGCCGATGGAGTCGTTGACGTCCTTGAAGCGGTCCAGATCGACGAAGAGCACGGCAAAGGAGGCGTCCTGCCGGCGGCGCAGGCGGCGCACGGCGTGGCCCAGGCGGTCGTTGAAGAGCTCGCGGTTGGGCAGGCCGGTCAGGGCGTCGTGCAGGGCGTTGTGTAGCAGGCGGACCTCGTGGGCCTTGCGCTCGCTGATGTCGGTCTGGGACCCGGCGATGCGGGTGGCTTCGCCGTCCTCGTCCCGCACGGCGGCGCCCCGGACGAGCATCCAGCGCCAGGACCCGTCGAGGCAGCGTGCGCGGTACTCGACCTCCAGGTGCTCGGTCGTGCCCGCCCGGTGGGCCTCGATGGCCAGGCGCAGGTCGGAGAGATCGTCGTTGTGCACGCGATCGAACCAGGCTTCGGGGGAGCCCTCGATGGCGACGGCGTCCTCGTCCAGCTGGGCGAGCCAGCGGGGGGACAGGTACAGGGCCCCCGTTCGCAGGTCCCAGTCCCAAAGGCCGTCGTTGGAGCCCCGGGCGGCGAGGGCGTAGCGGCTCTCGCTGACGGCCAGGGCGAGCTCACGGCGCTCGGAGACGCTGACGTCGCGGCGCACGGAGATGATGCGGGAGACGCTGCGGTCGACGTCGACGATGGGGATGAGGGTGGCCCATTGGGCGAAGGGCTCGCCGTCGCGGCGGCGGGAGACCAGGCGGCCCTGCCAGACCTCGCCGGCCTGGATGCGCTCACCGACACTGACCCAGAATGTGTCGGGGTGGTGATCGCCGCGGATGAGGTCGGCGGCGCTGCGGCCGACGCTCTCCTCGAAGGCGAAGCCGGTCATGTCCTCCCACGCCCGGTTGACGTAGAGCACGCTGCCCGCGGCGTCGCTCAGGAGGATGGCGTCCTGGACGTGGTCGAGGACGAGCTCGAGCCATTGCAGCTTCTCGGCCGCCGGCAGCTGGTCGTATGGCTTCAAGCAGAGGTCCCCAGTGGACGGAGCAGTCTACCCCGCCGCGCCGCGGCCGCGCGCACAGGTTCGATCCCGTCCTGCGGTGCGATCCGGCCGGGCGACGGCACTTTTTGCCCCGGGCCCCGTTGACAGGCAAAAGGCGGTGCCGTAAATCTTCCCTCCGCTCGGGGCGACACGTCGCACATCGGGCCAGAAGCTTTGAAAAACGGGGTGGTAGTTAAGTTGGTTATAACGCCGGCCTGTCACGCCGGAGGCCGCGGGTTCGAGTCCCGTCCATCCCGCCATCTACAAATGCCCAGGTCTTAGGACCTGGGCATTTGTGGTTCTGCGACGGCGGCTCGACCCCGGCCACACGCTGCTAGAACCTCCGCCACATGAACCGCCCCGACACCAACCGCCTCGGCCTCCGCGCCACCCGCTCGGTCCTCGCAGCCGCGCACGACTTCAAGTTCGCGCTCGCGGGCAAGGAGTTCCGCGCCACCGTCCAGCCCCAGCCCCAGCCCAGCTGGCCGCAGCCGCTGGACGGGCTCGATGAGGAGCTCGATGGGCCCTGGCCGGCGGGGATCGACCTCGAACTGGACTGGGGCGACGGCCGGGTCGCCCTGACCGTCGGCACGGCCTACTGGCAGCTCAAGGACCCGGCCTACCGCCACCTCGTCGGGCTTCGCGTCACGCCCCAGACCCACTACCGCGAGTTGACCTGGATCACCGTCGCCAAGGCATTCGCCAACGCCGAGGACGGGGACACAGTCTCCCTCGCTGGCTACGCCGCTCTGAACGCTCGGAAGGACGAGGACTGGAAGACCGTCGGCGGCGTCTACAACCAGCAGCTGGGCGAGCTCCTCGCCTCCTCTGGCCTGCCCCTGCTCACCGCTCGCCGCGTCGACCTCGGCCGCATCAACGTCCCTGACGGCGAACTCCAGCCCTCTCCCGGAGCGACGTTCGAGCGCCTCGTCGTCCTCAGCTGCCTCAAGCTGCCGTTCCAGACCCGCGCCGACAAGACGCCCTGGACCGGCGCACCCCCCTTCGCGCTCGTCGATCCCGCGACGGTGGATGCCCCTCCCCCCGACAAGGGCGCGAACCCCGCCCGCCTCGGCGGCGTCGGCTCCCTCCCCGGCGGCGGCAGCCGCTACGTCACCACGATGTGCGAGATCCTCGAGTGGCTCGAGGAGGCGCCCCGAACAGTCCCAGAGTTCGTGGCGCTCATGGCGGAACGCTACGACGCCCAGGGCACCGCCAACGTGCACGGCTACCGCCGCATCCTCATCCACCTGGGCGTGGTCACTGAGGCCGGCGACGGCCTGGAGATCACCCCGATCGGCAGCAGCCTCCTCCCCCGCCCCACCCCCGGCCGGATGCTCAAGCTCCTCCTGGCCGGCTACACCGGCTTCCTCGAGGCGCTGGTCTGCATCGACGCCGGCCTGGGCCGACCCGCGGCGATCTCGGCGGCCCTCGCTCCGCTCATCGGCGTCGACTGGCAGACAAGCACCCAGGCCATGTTCCGATGCGCATGGCTCCTGTCCGCCGGTCTGACCGACCGCACGGCCCAGGGCGACGTCCTCACCGACGCAGGCCGCGCTGTCCTGGAGGAAGATGCAGAGGAGGTGGACGAGATCCGCGCGCGCCTCGAGGAACACCTGTCGGAGCAGGCACCCGACGAGGTGGACGTCGTGGACGACGACGCTCCCCTCGCCGCCGAACCCGAGGCGCCTGACTACGACGGCTCTGCCTGGCTGGACGACCGCCTCGACCTCTGGGCGGATCACGTCGCCCCCCACCTCGGCACCCTCCGCCTCCCCGCGAACACCGTCGCCGCCTGCTGCGCGGCGCTGTCGGCCGGAAAGCACCTCCTGCTGGTCGGTCCCCCCGGCACCGGCAAGACGGAGCTCGCGATCGCGCTCGCCACAGCGGCCGCCAGTCGGGGCTACTCCACGGGCGCCCTCACCGCGACGGCCAACGCCGACTGGACGACCTTCGACACCATCGGCGGCTACGCGCTGCAGAAGGGCGGCTCGCTGGAGTTCCGGCCCGGAGTCTTCCTGCGCGCGCTCGAGCGGCGCCGCTGGCTGCTGATCGACGAGCTCAACCGCGCCGACATCGACCAGTCCTTCGGCGAGCTGATGACGGTCCTGTCGGGCAAGGGCACGGAGACGAGCTTCCTGGGCCCCGACGACGCACCGATCTCCGTGGGGCCCGACGCCGGTCGCAGCCACATCGTCCCGCGGACCTTTCGCCTCGTCGCCACCATGAACACCTGGGACAAGACCTCGCTGTTCCGGCTGTCCTACGCCGTCCAGCGCCGCTTCGCGATCGTGCACCTGGGCGTGCCCGACGCCGCCAGCTACGCCGCCCTCGTGCGCGACGGGTGCATGCGCAAGACGGTGGAGCCAGAGCTCGAGGAGGCCGCAACAAGGCGCCTCGTGACGTTGTTCAGCCCCCAAGGCCTGCTCGCGCTGCGCCCGGTCGGCCCCGCCGTGGCGCTCGACATCGCCCGCTACCTGCGCCGTCGGCAAGCGGGGGGCGACGGGTTGACCGAGGCGATCGCCCTGTTCCTCCTGCCCCAGCTCGAAGGCCTCGACCGGCTCCCCGCCCTCGAGGCCTGGAAAACCCTCGCCGCCGCCGTCGACGGATGGGCGAGCGAGGCCGGCCTCACCGAGCTCCGCGCGCGCTTCGCTGAGCTCTTTCCGCAGGTCTCCGCCGACAAGCTGATCGGGCCGTGACGGCGGCGCTGGTCGAGGTCGAACCGGCCGACTGGCAGGGCTACCTCGCCCAGCACTGCCCCCAGTACCTCTTGCCCTACGCGCAGCGCAGCGCCCTGCCGCTGGAGGTCGCCGAGCGTGTCCTCGCCCGCCTCACCGGCAAACCGGGGCAGCTCGACCTGCTGCGGCACGCCAGCCTGCTCTCCGCCCGGCTGGAGCTGCTGGAAGGCTTCGCGCACGTCCACCTTCCCGCCCTCTGCCGCGTCCTGCCGTCCACCAGCGAGGCCGTCCGCCGGGTGTGGGAGGGCGGCTACAAGGGGCGCCTGGACGTCAAGCCGACCCTGGCGTACCGGGTCGCGGGGGACAGGACCCACTTCGTCACGCGGAACCGCCGGCGCAGCTTCGCCCTGCCGGAGAACGCACTGGTGCGCGCCGTGGCCGAGAACCTGCTGTCGACCATCGAGCTTCTGCGTCGACGCGGCGTCATCGCCGAGCGCGGCTGGGGCGAGCGGGTCTTGGACTGCGAGGTGCGCCTGCAGCAGGCCGTGAGCTCCACCGCGCTGGCCCACGTCCCCCGGGAGGCGATCGAGGGGCGGCACCTCCAGGCTGCGTTGAGCGCGCGACACGCCTGCTACCGCGCCGCCGTCGCGTGGCACCGCTCCCTGGCCGAGTCGATGGAGGACGACGACCCGCAGCGGCTGGCGCGGCTGGTGGCCGAGGGCGCCCTGATGCCGGTGGACCCCGATCGGTGCTTTGAGCTCGCCGTCCTCATCCGCCTCCTGCAGGGGCTCGAGACGCGCGCCCAAACGATCGAGCCCGGCCGCTGGTCCCTGGAGCGCAGCCTGGTGCTGCCGGGCCGCAAGGAGATCGCCGCCCTCGTGCGCGACGACGGGGCGCGGCTGGCGGTTTATTACGACCAGTCGATCCTCCCCGGCCGCGAGCATCAGGCGACCCGAGCGCGCTACCTGGGCGTGTCGGGGAGCGCGCGCCCGGACATCACCCTCGTGGCGACGTCACCCGACGGCGCGGAGCGGGCGGCGGTGATCGAGATCAAGAACTCGAGCGACGACAAGACCGTGATGCAGGGCATGAACGAGGCCCGGGTCTACCGCTGGGAGTACCGCGAGCACT
>CALCXL010000617.1 GCA_937907595.1 uncultured Pseudomonadota bacterium | reverse complement strand
GTGACCGACCTGGTGGCCCACGTCGACGCGAAGGTGAGGCTCTGATCCTGTGACCCTGCGCGCCGCCGACAGCGTCCTGCAGCCTGCGCTGCTCGACCAGGCCCGGGCCTTGACGGCGCGGGCCCGCATGCTCGCGGACGGCGCGGGCATGGGCATCCACCGCTCGCGGCGGTTGGGCGGAGGCTCGGAGTTCAGCGAGCACAAGAACTACAGCCCCGGCGACGACCTCCGCCGCATGGACTGGAAGGTCTACGGCCGCACCGATCGCCACGTCGTCAAGCGCTTCGAGTCCGACCGGCAGGTGGAGGTGCTCCTGGTGCTCGACCGCAGCGGCTCCATGGCCTTCGGCAGCACGGCGGACGCCACCCCCAGTCGGCCCGAGCTGCCGCCGCCCCGGAACAAGTGGGACGCGGCCCGCACTCTGGCCCTGGCCCTGGCCTTCGTGTTCCTGCGCCAGGGCGATCGGGTGGGGCTGGCGCTGGTGGACGGTGGCGGGGCCGCGTTGCTCCCCCCCCGAGGCGGTGAGCGCCAGCTGCACGAGATGGCCCGGCAAGTCCTCGCAGACGAGCCCACGGGGGAGACGGCGCTGCACAGCGCGCTGCGGGACGTGGTCGGCCGCCACCCCCGCGCCCTGGTGATCCTCCTGTCCGATCTGCTCTGCGCGGAGCCGGACGACTGGCGTGTCCCCCTCGCCGTGCACCGCGCCCGCGGTCGCATGGCCTGGGTGCTGCACGTCGTCGACCCGGCGGAGATCAGCTTCCCCTACGACGAGCCCACGCGCTTTGTCGGCCTCGAAGGGGAAGGTGAGCTCGGCCTCAATCCTCGAGAACTTGCAGCCACCTACCGCATGGAGTTCGAGTCCTTCATGAAGTCGCAGGCGGATGCCTGCCTGGACTCGTCGCTGCTGTACTGCCGGGTCAACACCGGGGAGGCCCTCGACGGCCCCCTGCTCACCTTGCTGCGGGGCTGAGGTGGGCTTGTCGCTGGCCACCCCGGCCATGCTGCTGGGGCTGCTCCTGATGGGGCTGCCCCTCGCGGCGCACCTCACGGGCTACCGCGAGCTCCGCCGGGTCGACTTCCCCACGCTGCGCTTCCTGCGCGCCTCGCAGCTCAAGGTCCGGAGGCGCTCTCGCTTCGAGTCGCTGCTGCTCCTGCTGCTCCGCTGCCTGGCGGTGGCCGCCCTGGTCCTGCTGCTCGCCCGCCCCTCCCTCACCTGGACCGCCACGTCGGTCGGAGGCCTGGAGCCGGGCACCACCACGCTCGTCCTGATCGACCGCTCCGGCAGCATGACCGTGGAGGCCGACGACGGCGCCGTCTTCGAGGTCGCCCGCCGGGAGGCCCACACGCTGCTGGACGGGCTCGCGCCGGGGACGCTGGCCGGTCTGCTGCTCTTCGACGGGAGCGCGCAGCTCCTGGAGCCGGGCCTCACCGCGGACCACGCCCCCCTCCACCGGGCGCTGGACCGGGCGGAGGTGGGCGCGGGCAGCACCGATCTGGAGTCGGTTCTGCGCCGCGGGCAGCAGCTCCTGGACGATGCCGGCATCGCCCGCGCCAACCTGCTCGTGCTCAGCGACGGGAGCGCCGCGTCCCTGCCTGCTGGCCTGCGCGACCGCTGGCCTGAAGGCCTGGTGGTGCACTACCACGACCTGCTGGGCCGGCGTCCCGCCAACCGGTGGGTGGAGGACGCGGCGGTCTCCCTGGGCCTGCAGCGGGGCGAGGGGGTGCGGGTGCGCGGCCGGGTCCTCTCCCTGGACGGCGCGCGCAGCACCGTGCCCCTGGGGCTGGACCTGGGCGGCGGCGTGCGGGCCAGCGCCGACGTCGTGCTGGAGGGCGGGGAGGGGACCGGGACCTTCACGGTGCCCATGCCGCCCACGGGGCGCGCCGCGGCGACGGTGCAGCTGCCGCCCGACGATCTGCCCCTGGACGACGCCTACCCCTTCACCATCAGCGGGGACAGCGAACTGGACGTGCTCCTGGTCTCCGGCGACGGCGGCCAGAACCCCCGGGACGACGAGGTCTACTACCTGGCCCGCGCGCTGCAGCCGGGGCCGGGCACACCGTCGCGGGTGAAGCCGCGGATCGTGGCGGCAGAGGAGCTCCGCACCTTGCAGGGAGGCCGTGGCGACGCGGTGTTCCTGGCCAACATCGCCGACCCCGCGCCCCTGGCCGAGGACCTGAAGCGCTTCGTGGAGGCCGGCGGGGGCGTCTTCCTCTCCGTGGGCAACCGTGTCGACCCCGACCGCTACAACGCGGTGCTGGGCGATCTGCTCCCGGCCCGCTTCACCGAGGTCAAGACCCGCGGCAGCGGAACCTTCGAGCAGAGCCCCACCGGTCTGTCCGTACCCCCTCTGGATCAGGGCGAATTCCAGGTGTTCCGCACGGGCGGCGCCGCCGTCTTCTCCCGCGTGCGCTTCGGCCGCCTCATCGGCACAGAGCCCCGGCTCCAGCCGGACTCACGGGTGCTCCTGCGCTACACCGACGGCCTGCCTGCGCTGCTCGAACGTCGGTTGGGGCGCGGCCGGTTCGTGGTCTTCACGTCCAGCATCGACGACGACTGGACCGACTTCCCCCTGCGCTCCATCTACCCCTCGATCGTGCACCAGTTCGCGCGCGGCCTCTCCGAGACCCTCGTGCTGGCGGGCGGGGAGGTCGTCGACGTCGGCGCGTCGGTGTCCGTGCCGATGCCCGTGTCCCCCGACGAGGCCGCCTGGGTGGTGGGGCCCCAGGGCGACGAGCAGCCCCTGGATCGCGGGTTGGTGGATGGCGAGGGGCTGGCCCGCTTCGACGGCACCGATCGCCCGGGCCACTACCGCGTGGTCTGGGGCGGGGCGGACGGCAAGGGGGAGGTCCGCTCCCTCTTCTCGGTGCGGGTGCCGGCCGACGAGTCGGCGCTGCGGCCCCTGGACCGCGACGCCCTGCTCGCCGCGGTGCCGGGCCTGCATTACCACCGGGTGGGGGAGAAGGCGTCCACCGAGGACGCGGCGGAGGTCGTGCGCACCGCGGCCCTGACCCCCTGGCTCGCCGCCCTGTTGACGCTGCTGTTCCTGGCCGAGGCCGCCTTCGTGGGACGGACGCCATGAGGCCCCTGCGACGCCGTGACCTGCTGCTGGCGCTGCTGGCGGCACCCCTCCTGCCGCGGTCGGCCCGGGCCGCCAACTTCCCGGTGGCGGCCCGTCTGCGCGTGCCCGGACTCGAGGATCCCCGCCCGGGCGCCCTCGCCGACCTGCTGCGCGAGGTCGAGCAGAACAGCTCGGTGAACCCCGACGCGCCTGTGGTGGAGATCGACGCCACCGCCGACGCGCTCTTCGGCCAGCCCTTCGTGGTGCTCAACGGGGACGCCGCCTTCGATCCCCTCAGCGACGAGGCCATCGCCGCCCTCCGGCTCTACCTGCGGGAGGGGGGCTTCCTCTTCGTCGACGACAACTCCGGCCTCGAGGACTCCGGCTTCGACCGGTCGATCCGCCGGGACCTCGCGCGGATCCTGCCCGGCACGGAGATCAAGGCCGTGGGCCGGGATCACGCCGTGTACCGCTCCTTCTTCCTCCTGCGATCGGTGACCGGGCGGGTGCTGGTGCGGCCCCACCTCGAGGGGATGTGGCTGGGCGACATCACCCCGGTGCTCTACTCGCGCAACGACCTGCTGGGCGCCGTGTGGAGGAGCCACGGCGGCGGCTTTGCCCTGGAGGTCGTCGGCGGCGGCGAACGGCAGCGCACCGGCTGCCGCAAGCTCGGCATCAACGTCGTCCTGTTCGCCCTGACCGGCAACTACAAGCGCGACGTCGTGCACGTCAAGACGCTGATCACCCGCATGCGTGAGCAGGGGGGCTACGCCGAATGAGCGAGCAGGTCCTCCGGGAGCTCCTGTGGGAGCCACTGCTGCCGGGCTGGGCTCTGGCGCTGGCCGTCGTGGCGGCGGGGATCGCCCTGCCCCTGGCCTGG
>CALCXL010000616.1 GCA_937907595.1 uncultured Pseudomonadota bacterium | reverse complement strand
CACTGGCCGTAGGACTCCAGGGAGGTGGGGCTGTGGGAAGCCGCGCCGGCGATGGGCCCGGGCAGGCGGCCGGTCCAGGGGCCGGTGGGGACGAGGGCGGAGGGCTCACGCTCGGCGGCGGCGGCGCGGGTGGAGGCCAGGTTCTGGTGGGTCTGCAGGAGCTTCGCGGCGCGTGAGTGGCTGGCCGCGGCGGCGCTCACGGTGGCGAGCGGATCGGCCTGCTGGGCGAGCAGCCGGGCGTCGGCCCAGCTGTCGGCCTCGGCCAGGGTGTGGGGGAGCTCC
The DNA here is from genome assembly GCA_937907595.1 of uncultured Pseudomonadota bacterium. GTDB lineage: Bacteria > Myxococcota_A > UBA796 > UBA9615 > UBA9615 > CALCXL01. The sequence continues at coordinate 8,819 of CALCXL010000616.1, read as the reverse complement.
CGGCTCCGCTGCAGGTCGATCACGCCGGCGCGAGGCTTCGCCCAATCCTTCGCGGACCACGAGCCCACCAGCAGGGAGAGCAGCGGCCCGGGGTGGCGGTCCTCGGTCCCGGTGCCCTGGCGGCAGAAGGAGAACCGAGCCTGGCCCACGCACTGCTCCAGGGCGCAGGCGACGACGCGGATCTGGCGCTCCAACTCGTCGGCGCGCAGGGCCCGCACCCGATCGGCGCGCTCGTCGTCGGCGTCAGCCGGGAACAGCGCCTCCAGCCATCGGCCCTCCACCGCGGAGGGGAGGGGAGGCGCGATGGGGTAGCCGCCCTCCTCCAGCCCGGACAGCACGAGGCGATCGCTCGGTCGACCGTCGTAGAGGGGGTAGGGGAGCAGGGTGATGCCGTGCTCGGGGATGCGGCTCCGAACCGCCCAGAGCGCCGTCAGGGCGTCTTCCACGCGGTCCGGCAGGTCCAGGTCGCGCTGGGTTTCGTCGACCTCTCCCGCGGCCTCCTGGCGCTCCAGGGAGTCCAGGCTGCCCAGCACGAGGGCCACGACGGTCGAGGTCTGGGAGGAAGCCTTCGGGGTCCCGGAGGACATCCTTGCGGCCTTGCGCACATCCAACCGCAAGCCCTCCAGCTCCCCGGGGTGGGGGTCCAGGAGTTGACGCAGGGAGGCGACGTCGCTGGGCTCAAGCTGCTCCGCCACCGCCGCGCAGAGCTCGGACCAGCCCTCCAGGCCGGCCGCGAGCCAGTCCAGCTTGGGGTTGGCGAGGGCCTTGGCGCGGGCATGCTCGACGTGCTCGATCCAGGCCGACAGCCCGACGGTGGGGCGGCGCAGGCTGGCGACGCACTCGGTCAGCCGGGGGCGGACGAGGCCACCCTTCTCCAAGCCCAGACTGCGGCGGGCCTCGGTGGCCGACCAGAAAGGGGAGCCGAAGACCTGGCCGATCAGGGCCCGGGGGCGCGGCGACGTGTCCGACCAGCCGGCCAGGCGGGAGACGGCGACCACCCAACGGGCGAAGGCCTCGCCGGCGAGGGGGGCGGCCGTGGTGGCACGCACGGGCAGGTCGGCGCGCTCCAGCTCGCGGATCCAGATCCGGCTGCGTTCGGGGTCCTCCGGCAGGAGGATCAGCGCCCGGTCGGTCGCCGCGGCCCGCTCGGCCTCGGGCAGGGTCATCAGCCAGCGGCGAAGGTCCGCCGCCGTGCGCCGCGCCTCCACCACCGCGCTGGCGGCGCGCTGCAGCACCACGCCCGGGGGCACGGGCTCGGTGGGGGACAGGGGCGCCAGGGAGCGGAGGGCGTCGTCCAGGCGAGGCGCTCCTTCCAGCACGGATCCGGGGCGGGGCGTGGGTCGGCGGTCCCAACCCGGGGCCTCCTCCGCGTTCAGGAGCTCGACCAGCCAGGCGACGTGAGCCCGCTCCCAGGGGCTGGGCTCCAGCAGGCCGACGGGGTCGACGACGGCGATGCGGGCGCCCGGGGGCACGGGGGAGGTCCAGTCCAGCTGATCCCGGAGCGGGCCCTCGGCGGGGGGCTCGGACGGCAGGGTGATCGTCGGGACCTCCGCCTCGAAGCCCAGGTGGGGCTTGTCGGCGCGGGCGAAGCGGCGGCGCAGGGTCAATCGGTCGAGCATGGCGTTCCCCCAGGTTGGCCCGCAGCCTCCTCCCGGGGTGCGACATCCAGCGCGGCCAGGATGGCGGCGGCGGCGCGGTCGACGAACCGGGTGGGGCTGCGAAGCACATCATGCACCCGGCCGGACTCCAGGAGGATCCGACCCAGGGTGGATCGCGTGAGTCCCGTGCGACGCTGCAGCGGGACCAGCGGGTCGGGCACCGGGCCCTGCCAGGGCGGGTCGACGCAGGGCGGGAGGGCGGCGACCGCGGCGGTGGCCCGGGCGCGGAGGCGGTCGGGGTCGACGTTGAGAGTCGCGTGAGCGGTGGACGTCGCCGTGGCGCGAGGGCGATCCCCCCGAGCTCGGGCCCGGTCGCCGAACGCGTCGCCCGTCTCCTGCTCGATCTCCACCTGCAGGGCCCGGGCGAAGGCGTCGTACTCCTCGTTGGCGACGACCGTGAGGCGGTTCACCTCCGGGTCGCGGCAACGCTCCCCGTTCTCCATCACGGCCAGGCGCAGACCCCGGCCGATCTCCTGCCGCTTGCGCAGCGCGCTCCGGCTCTCATTGAGGGTGCAGAGCTGGAACACGTTCGGGTTGTCCCAGCCCTCCCGCAGCGCCGAGTGGCTGAAGACGAAGCGCAGGGGCTCGTCGGGGTCCAGCAGGCGCTCCTTCTCCCGCAGGATCAGCGCGTAGGTGTCGCGATCGGCCTCGGTGCGCCCCGACGAGTCCTTCGCCCGCTGCTTGCGGTCCCGGGCGAAGTAGCCGCCGTGCACGGCCTCCACCGGGGGCAGGTCCAGCTCGGCGAAGCGTGAGTCGGCCGTGAGCTCCGTCCAGCTTTCCTCGAACCACCGCCGGATGGGCCCGTCGGCGTCGGCGTAGCGGGCCACCCGGTCGATGAAGACGAGGGACAGGACCTTGATGCGCGGGCCGGGGCGGGAGGCCAGGGCCGCCTCCTTCTCCAGGTGGGCCAGCACCGTGCGGCGGAGCTGCTCACGCACCAGGGCGTCGCGATCGTCACCCACCACCGAGTCCACCTCGATGCCCTTGACCCACCCGCCGTCGTGGGCGGCCACGGGCCCAAAGCGGAAGATGGGGTGGTGGCGTCGGCGGTGGGTGGCGGAGAAGCGCAGGGTGCACAGGGGGGCCAGGGACTCGATGGCGGCGCGGGACTTCTCACCCTCCAGGTTCTGGGGCTCGTCCAGGATCACCACCGGGCGGGTGGCGCGCAGGAAGTCGATGGGGCACCAGCCGCTCAGGTCGTCGTGGGGGCGGTTGAGCAGGTTCGCGTCCCGATCGAAGGCCTGCACGTTGATGATCAGCGCCTGGGGCTCGGGGTCCTGTGCGAAGGCCCGCAGCCGGCTGATGTCCGCCGCGCGGTGTACCCAGGTGGGAAAGGCGCCAGCGCCGTACTGCCCCTCCAGGTGGCGTGAGGTGGCGTCGGCAGCCGCGCTCACGCCCTCCCGAATGGCCACGCTGGGCACGACGATGACGAACTTGCGCAGCCCCACGTCCCGGTGCAGCCGCCGCATGGCGCTGAGGAACACGAAGGTCTTGCCGGTGCCCGTCTCCATCTCGACCGAGAAGTGCGGGGTCTCACCCTCCCGCAGCGGCGCGTCCGACGAGAGCCCCGCCCGGGCCTGCACCGCCCGCAGGTTGTCGGCGAGGGCGTCGGGGCTCAGGACCAGCCGGTTGGCCCAGGCGTGAGGACCGTGAGCCGTGGACGGACCGCAGCCCTCGGCCTGGCTGCCGGCGAACAGCCCGCCGATCGCGTCCAGCGCGTCCTGCTGGTAGCCGATGGACTCGTAGCGCAGCCGCACGTCAGACCGTCCAGCAGGCGTCGGCGCCCGCGGCGTGCAGGGCGGCGCGCAAGCGCAGCAGCAGGTCGTCCCGGCCGGCGAAGGCGGCGTCGCGCAGGAGCACCCGCGGGGCGCCCAGGGCCGCGAGGGGCTCGATCATCGCCTCCTCGAAGCGGTCGCCCAGGAAGATCAGCAGGTCGTCGGCCCGCCACACCCCCTCGCCCAGGCCGGTCTGGGGCACGAGGGGCGCGTGCAGGGGCACCCCCGCCGCCAGGGCCAGCTCGTGAGCCAGCTCCCGGGGGGAGGCACCCGGGGGGATCGGGTCCATCGCCCGCCGAAGCTCGGCCTCCAGGGCCGCGGGCTTCGCGCTCGCGTCCAGCGACCAGGGCGGACACAGGGGCTCCCGCCAGCGCCAGGCGCGCAGGCCGTCGTCGCAGCCCCGCGCCGTGAGGGCCCGACTCACGCGCTCACGGCAGGTGTCGGCGATGGTTCTCAGGCCCTTGTTCCGGGCCGCGGAGCCCTTCGGCGTGGGGTGGGGGAGCTGCACCAGCACGCAGCGTCGTCGGCCCCCGTCCCGGCCGTTGGCCTCCAGCACGCCCTCGCCCGTGGTGCCCGCCCCGGCGAAGAAGTCGAGCACCAGGTCGTCGGGACCGGTGGTGATGGCGACCAGGTGGGCGATGAGGCGGACCGGCTTGGGGAAGTCGTGTACGTCGGCACCGAACAGGGCCTTGAGGTCGGTCTTGCCCGTTCGCGTGCGGCCGAAGCGCTCGTCCACCAGCAGGGACCGGGGGCGCGCGCCCTCCTTCTCCAGGTTCCGGGTGTAGACGTGGCCACCGCGGAACACGAGCTCGTCGTAGCGCTCCCTCACGCTCTGCTGGGACCAACGCCAGCGCGTGACCTTGTTCCGGGGGTCGGCGTGGTGCACGCGGTGCTCGGTGCCGTCGGGGCCGACGATGGGGAAGTCCAGGCTGGGGGCGTAGCCCAGGCTGCGCTTGTCCAGGCGCTCCAGGGAGTAACGGCGGCCCTGCTCGTCGGTGTGGGGGTACGACGTGCTGACCTGGGCGTCGCGGTCCATGCCCACGGTGGCGCCGGGGCCGCGCCGGTAGACCAGCACGTACTCGTGATCGGTGACGAAGAGGTCCACGTCGCCCCCGCCGCCGCTCTTCTTCTTCCAGATCAGCTGCGCGACGAAGTTCTCCGGGCCGAAGGTCTCGTCCAGGAGCAGCCGGAGGTTGTGCACCTCGCGGTCGTCGATGGAGACGGCGATCAGCCCGTCGTGCCGCAGCAGGCGACGGGCCAGGGCCAGCCGCGGATACATCATCGTGAGCCAGCGTGAGTGGTAGCGGCCGCCAGCATCCGCGGTGCCGTCGCTCAGCTCCTGCCAGTCCGCCACGCTGTGCCGGAAGTCGTCGGGGTAGATGAACTGACGGCCCGTGTTGTAGGGCGGGTCGATGTAGATGAGCTTGAAGGCGTCGTGGTAGGCGGTCTGCAGCAGGCGCAGGACGGCGAGGTTCTCCCCCTCGATGACGTCGTGCCGCGCGGTCTCGAAGCCGACGGAGCGGTCGAACAGGGGCTCCAGAGCGCCTCGGGCCGGCTCCTGCACCTGCCGCCGGGCCGCGTCCTTGCCGGGCCAGACGAGTCCGTAGCGGTCGGAAGCGGGGGCGGGGGCCTGCACGGCGGCGATACTAGCGACGGTTCAACCCGCAGAACAGGGCCGCGCGAGCATCCAGGTGCTTGACACGCGCCGGAGCGCCACTAGATCCCCGTTCGAAACCCTCGGGAGATCGATCCGAATGGCCGCCAAGAAGTCCACGCGCAAGTTCCAGGCTGAAGTCAGCCGCCTTCTGCACCTCGTCGTCAACAGCCTCTACAGCAACAAGGAGATCTTTCTCCGCGAGCTGGTGAGCAACGCCTCGGACGCGCTGGACAAGCAGCGCCTCGCGTCGCTCAAGGACGAGTCCCTGGCCGACGGGGAGCCGCCGCTGATCCGCATCCACACCGACAAGGAGCGGAACGTCCTGATCATCGAGGACAACGGCATCGGCATGTCCAAGGACGAGCTGGCGCAGAACCTGGGCACCGTGGCCCACTCGGGCACGTTGAAGTTCCTGAAGGAGCACCAGGGCGACGCGTCGCTCATCGGCCAGTTCGGCGTGGGCTTCTACTCGGCCTTCCTGGTGGCGGACCACGTGACGGTCACGTCGCGCCGCGCCGGCTCGGAGGAGGCCTGGTCCTGGTCCTCGGACGCCAAGGAGACCTACACCCTGGAGCCCGCCGAGCGCGCCGGTCGGGGCACCACGATCGAGCTGAAGATCAACGACGAGCAGTCCGAGTACCTGGACTCCTGGCGCCTGCGCGCGCTGGTCAAGCAGTACAGCGACTACGTGACCCACCCCATCGAGCTGCAGAAGGAGCACTGGGGCGACGACGCGCCCACCGAGGTGGAGTGGGAGCAGGTCAACAGCGGCTCGCCCCTGTGGGTGCGGCCGGCCGAGGAGATCGAGGACGACGAGTACCGCAGCTTCTACAAGGGGCTGACCCACGACTTCGACGACCCGCTGGTCTGGACCCACTTCAAGGTGGAGGGCCGGCAGCTGTTCCGAGGCCTGCTCTACGTGCCCAGCAAGGCGCCTCACGACCTCTTCCAGCGGGATCACCGGCGCGGCGTGCGCCTCTTCGTCAAGAACGTCTTCATCCTGGAGGACGCCGAGGAGCTGGTCCCGGTGTGGCTGCGCTTCGTGCGGGGGGTCATCGACAGCGACGACCTGCCGCTCAACGTGAGCCGTGAGATGCTGCAGGACGGCGCGATCACGCGGACCATCCGCAAGCAGGTCATCAAGAAGGCGCTGGACCGGCTGAAGCAGCTCGCGGCGGCCGAGGGCGACGACTACACCAGCTTCTGGACGACGTTCGGTGCGGTGCTCAAGGAGGGCATGCACCTGGACCACGAGAACAAGGACCGCATCGCCCCCCTGCTGCGGTACCGGAGCACTCACGGCGAGGGCTGGACCGGCCTGAGCGAGTACGTCGAGCGCATGCCCGAGGGCCAGAAGGCCATCTACTACGTCATCGGCGAGTCCCAGGCCGCCGTCGCGGGCAGCCCGCACCTGGAGGCGCTGACGAAGCGGGGCTACGAGGTCCTGTTCATGACCGACGCCATCGACGAGTGGGCCGTGGAGGCGCTGCGCACCTTCGAGGACAAGCCCCTGGTCTCGGCCATGAAGGCCGATCTGGACCTGGAGGAGTCGGACGAGGACAAGGCCAAGATGGAGGTGGCCAGCGGCGAGCTGGAGGGCCTGGTGGAGCGCATCAAGTCCGTGTTGGGTGAGGCGGTGGCCGACGTGCGGCTCAGCAGCCGACTCACGGACTCGCCGGCCTGCCTGGTGGTGCCCGAGGGTGGCCAGCACGCCTACCTGGAGCGCCTGCTGCGCAGCCAGGACAAGGACGCGGCGCGCACCCGGCGGATCCTGGAGATCAACCCCGATCACGCCCTGGTCCGCAACATGAACCAGCTGCACGGCCTGCAGCCGGAGTCCGAGCGGCTGACCGAGTGGGTGGAGCTGCTCTACGACCAGGTCCTGCTGACCGAGGGAAGCCCGGTGGAGGATCCCAACCGCCTGGCCCGCCGCATGACCTCCCTGCTGCAGCAAGCCAGCGCCGCCGAGCTCACCGCCGCCGGCTGACGTCCGTTCCCTGCGCCGCGCCCCGCCGACCGGACCACGGCGGTGGGGCGCGGACAGGCTCCGGGCTGGGCTTCAGCGCCCCCCTGAGGCCCGGACCGGGGTGCCCGTTCTGGTCTACCCTCCGCGTCCACCCAGGTCCGATCCCATGAACGCCTTCGCGGCCCGCTTCCTCTACGCCCTCGACAGCCCCCTGCCCCCGAAGGTGGTCCTGGCCTACGTGCAGGCGTTGGTGTCCGTGGCTCGGGCCAACGGCATCGTCGAGTCCGAGCTCAGCATCATCCAGGGGGTGGCGGAGATCCTCGGGGCGCCGAGCCGCACCGTGAGCCGGGTGCTGGCGGACAAGGACCCGGGGGTCTTCGACCGCGCCCTGGCCGTCCTCGTGCCCCACCCGCGCCTGCGCTGCATGATCTACCGCGACGCCGTGCTGGTGATGCGCGCGGACGGTCGCGTGAGCGTGGAGGAGAAGGCGCTGCTCATGCGCCTGAGCACGCAGCTGGGCCTGACCCGCGACCAGCGCATCGAGGCCAGCCTGGCCGCCGACGTCGTTCAGGAGGTCGAGGCGTCGATGCGGGCCCTGGCCGACGGCAGCCCTTGAGCGCGGTGGAAGCCGCCTGGGCGCTCCGCCAGCCGCTGCACGACGCGGAGGACACCGACGCCTACCGCCTCTTCGACGGCCGCTGGGAGGGGGCGCCCGGCTGGACGGTCGATCGCTACGGCTCCGTCGCCCTGATCCAGCGCTTCAGCGGTGCGGTCCCATCCCCTGGGATCGTGGAGGCCTACGCCGCTCACGGTCTGGCCGTGGTGCTGCGGGACCGCGCCGAGCGCCAGGACGCGGCCCTGGTGGAGGGGACCTGGCCCGACCCCGATCCCAACCTGCCTCGTGAGGGCCGCTTCCTGGTGCGTGAGTCCGGGCTCTTGTTCGGCGTGGATCTGCTGCACGGCACCAACACGGGGCTCTTTCTGGACGGTCGCCCGCTGCGGCAGTGGGTGCGTGAGCAGGCGTCGGGGCGTCGGCTGCTCAACCTCTTCAGCTACACGTCGGCCTTCGGCGTGGCGGCCCTGGCGGGCGGCGCCCTCTCCGTGGAGAACGTCGACCTGGTGCCCAGCGCGCTGGAGCGGGGGCGGCTGAACTGCGCCCTCAACGGCCACGTCGTCGACTCCCGATCGCACCTGCGCAGCGACGTCTTCGAGTGCCTGCGCCAGGCCCGCAAGCGTGAGCGGCGCTGGGGCGGCGTGATCTGCGATCCGCCCCCGGTGCGCACCCAGGGCGGCAAGAAGGGCTTCGATCCCCTGCGTGACATGCGGCGGGTGCTGAAGCAGTCGTGGGAGGTGGTGGCGCCCGGTGGCTGGATGCTGGCCGTGAGCGCGCTGCCGGACGAGGAGCGCTTCGAGGCGCTGCTGCCCGAGGCGATCTGGCAGCCCGTGGAGCGCGGCTTCGACTTCCCCGGTCCCCGAGACCAGGGCGTGCGCGGCTGGGTCGCCCGCCGGGACCGTACGGACCTGTAACGCGGACCGGGGATCGCCGGGGGAGCGGGCGAGCGGGGCAGGGTCGTCAAGTGGCTGCAACCACAGCGATCTTACGGGTAATCAGTCGGCCGGACCCCCCTGCAGAATCGAACGAAACACGACGCAACGGGCACCCACCGTAGCGTCTGGGCATGAACGAGAGCCGTCCCGGAGCCCCCACCCCCGTCCGAACGGATCTTCGGGAGGGTGTGGTGCGTCACGCGGACGGCCGGACG
>CALCXL010000615.1 GCA_937907595.1 uncultured Pseudomonadota bacterium | reverse complement strand
GCCGAGCGGGGGCACGGTGATGTGGCAATGGCTACGCGAGGGCGACCGCCCAAGGGGCGGCCCGGCAGCCTGCGAGCGCCATGCCCTTCCTCCTGACGGCACTGGCTGGGGCGCCCATCGATCCCGAGGATCCGATCGCGGTGACGGCGACCGTGGGGGCGGCGGTCGCGGCCTGGGTCGCGGTTCGGCGGGGGCACCTGCGGTCGGTGACCCCCGATCCGGCGGCGTCGCACGAGGCCGACTTGCTGCGCCTCATGCGCGGCGAAGCCCCCTCCGCGGCCGAGGCGAGGGCCTTCGGGGTCTACCTGTGCACCGTCGCGGAGCACGGGCTCAACGCCTCCACCTTCACGGCGCGGGTGGTGGCGTCGACGGGCTCGGACCTGCGCAGCGTGGCCGTGGCGGGCATCGCCGCCCTCAAGGGGCCCCTGCACGGCGGCGCGCCCGGACCGGTGCTGGACATGCTGGACGCGGCGCGGACCCGGGGCGACGCGGCGGCCTGGGTGGCCGACGAGCTCGCCGCCGGACGCCGGATCATGGGGATGGGGCACCGGGTCTACCGGGTCCGGGACCCCCGGGCGGCGGTGCTGGAGGCAGCAGCTTGCTCCCTGGGAGGCTCGCCCCGCAGCGCAGACCGCGTCGCCTGGGCGCGGGAGGTGGAGGCCGCCGCTGTCCAGGCCCTGGAAGCCGCCCGACCCGGCCGGGCCCTGCGCGCCAACGTCGAGTTCTTCACCGCCGTCATGCTGGAAGCCCTGGACCTGCCTCGCGAGGCCTTCAGCGGCGTCTTCGCGGCGGGTCGGGTCGTCGGCTGGATGGCCCACGCGGCCGAGGAGCGTCGCACCGGCCGCATCGTGCGACCGCGAGCCCGCTACGTCGGGGTGTGATCAGGGCGGCCAGCCTCATCCAGCCGCGGATCGAGCCATCCGCCCCGCTTTTGCCGGGCCGCGGGCGGCGTGTACCGTGGACGCCTCGCTCCCCGGAGGCTCCATGCGTTCGTCCCTGCTCCTGCTCTGCGCCCTGTCGGCCCTCCTGATCTCCGCCTGCGAGCCGCCGGCGACCGACGACGACGACGCGACGGAGGAGGCCACCCCCGAGCCCACGCCGGAGCCCACACCCGAGCCCATCAACCCCTGGAACGAGGGCCCCTACGACGCGGTGCCCTGGGGCGTCGCCCGCCCCTTCCTCTTCCCGGGCCACAACGGCGACTACAACTTCGAGCAGGAGTGGACCGGACAGGACAGCCACGTCTTCGTGCAGGACCCCAACGGCGGCGCCAGCGACCTGTGGGGATCGGACCTGGTGGAGATGCTGGGGTGGTCGCCGCCGAACGTGCAGTGGTTCTTCGTGTCCGGCAGCAGCAACTGGCAGGCGCAGACCCAGGACATGATCGACCGCATCGACGCGGCGCTGGCCGAGCTGGACGCCATGGGAGCCGAGTACGGCTCGAAGCACTGGATGCCGCGCATGCACGTGGCGACGGTGTCCCGCGACGACCTGGGCGGGGTCGTGGAGGAGGTGCTCAAGGACGCGGCCAGCCAGTTCGGGGTCGGCGGCGGCATGTCCTGGCAGGGCTTCGGCATCGACCGCTTCCAGCGGATCCGGGAGGTCGGGCTGACCCGCTTCGTCACGAGCTCGGGCAGCGCGCCCGACGAGCTCTGGTTCGTCGCGCACGAGCCCCGCTACTACAACTACGAGTACGAGCGAGAGGCCCACAAGGCGGCGAACCCGGCGGACCTGAGCATCCCCCTGTGGACCGGCGAGCAGTACGGCGGCGGCGGCCGCTTCTTCGAGATCGAGGTCCCGGAGAACATCGCCGACTTCGACACCCTGGAGATCGAGCTCACCATGGGCTGCGTCGATGGCCTGGACCGCAACTGCTACGAGTGGGACTACAAGGCCGACCTCAAGCTCTGCGAGATCGAGGTGGCGACGGCCGACCCGCCGGACGACTGCTCCCCGGTGGAGGTGGACCCGATCACCGGCGACGTCATCACCCCGGCGGAGACCACCGCCTGCTCCTGCACCTCGCCCTACACCGGCCCCATCGAGCGCGAACGCACCTGCAACGCCGTCACGGACGAGGCCGGCGACGTCGTGGGCAGCGAGTGGTCGGCCTGCCCCTGCGCCTGCGGGCCGGAGGTGGCGCGCTGGATCACCGCCTACAACCGCCAGGGCACCTGGCTGACCGACATCACCCCCAGCCTGGCCTTCCTGCAGGGCGGAGGCCCCGCGCGCCTGCGCTTTGGAACGTCGTACAACTACGCGCTGTCGGCCGAACTGCGCTTCCGCGACACCGAGGAGGAGGCCCGGCCGTTCGACGTGGTGGAGCTTTGGGGCGGCGGCGACTTCAACGCGAACTACAACGCCAACCACGAGCCCGTCGAGTTCACCGTGCCCGAGGGCACCGTGCGGGCCGAGGTCGTGGCGTTCATCACCGGCCACGGCTTCAACAGCGACAAGGCCAACTGCGCCGAGTTCTGCCCGCACGCCCACCACTTCGCCGTCAACGGCGGCACGGTGCACAGCGACGAGCACCCCGAGGCGGACAACTACCTGGGCTGCATCGACCAGATCGACGACGGCGCCGTGCCCAACCAGTACGGCACCTGGTACCTGGGCCGCGGCGGCTGGTGCCCCGGCCTGGATGTGCCCTACTTCCGGGCCGACGTGACCGACGACCTGCAGGCGACGGGCACCAACACCGTCACCTACGAGGCCAGCCTGAACGGCCAGCCCCCGGACAACGCCGGCAACATCTGGCTGAGCAGCTACCTGGTCTTCTACCGCTGAGGCAGGACGCGGCCCGCGATCACTCCCCCGTGCGCGCTCGCTCCTCGAACGCGTCCGCGACCCCCAACCGGCAGTCCGCGGCGTGCGCGCCGACCCCGTCGCAGAGGGCCTCCGCGCGGCCCCGCCGCCCCCAGGTCCGTCCGATGGCGTAGCCGGCGCCCCGGGCGATGGAGGGCCGCACCCCGGGCTCGGCGCGCTCCAGCACCCGGCCGATGCGCTCGGGGGTGGGCCCCAGGTGGTCGCCCAGGGGGAAGCCGACGCCCACCCAGCAGCCCTCCTGTTCGGGGGGCGGCCCCAACCGCGCGCAGGCCTGCACGGGCCAGCCCCCGGACGTCCAGTTGAAGGCCCCGCCGTGCCAGCCGAAGCCGCGCAGGCAGGAGGCCTGCAGCCCCGCGGGGAGCTCTCGGCAAGGGGCGGCGCTGTCCTCCTCCGCGCCCATCGTCAGCACGCTGCGGCCCTGGCGATCGGTCAGGAAGTCGGCGTGGGCGACCTCTGCCGCAGCGAAGCCCACGCCCCAGGCCGCCCCGATCCGGCAGCCCCCGGAGCCTGTCGGCAGGGCGGCGCAGGCCTCCAGGGCGTCCACGGCGACGGGCAGGGTCTGGCCGGCGTAGAAGCCCAGGGGCTCGAAGCAGCGGCCGCGGTAGTCGCCCAGGTGCCCGTCGCCGCGCAAGCCGGTCTGCGACACCCCGCCCAGCAGCGCCGGCAAGAGCCCCAGAACGAGCAGCGGGCGCCAGCGCTCGGCCATCCAGCCCCAGCCCGCGCCGCCGGCGATGGCCAGCCCCGCCACCAGGGGCGGCAGCAGGCGGTGGCTGGTGGAGCGGGCGTTGGCGAACTCCTCGGGCGGCAGCAGGATCCGGACCTTCAGGACGACGTAGGCGGCCACGAACACGCCGAGCCACAGCAGCAGCATGACGGCCAGGGGCGGGGGCCGACGCCAGCGGATGCGGGCGAACAGGGCGTCCCCAGAGGCCCCCGGAGCCCGCCGCAGGAGGCTCCAGGCCAGCAGCGCCACGCCGGCCCAGGCCAGCACGACCCACACCAGCGCCGGGCCCACGCTGCCCATGTGCAGGGCCTGCGGAAGCTCGGGCCAGAACAGATCCAGGACTTTCGAGGGCGAAGGCGACAGGCTGCTCAGCCGCGAGGCCGTGCGATCGGGCCCCGGCGGCAGACCGAAGGGTCGGTGGAGGAACAGCTTCCACCACACCGGCCAGGCCAGCACCGCGCCCACCGCGAGGCCCGCCAGGGCGCGGCGGTCCAGGCCCCGCCAGATCGCCACCGCCCAGGCCAGGGCCAGGTAGGGCGCTGAGCCCAGGGAGTTGGCGAGGCCCAGCCCCGTCACCGCGCCCAACAGGAGCCAGCGGCGGCGGGGGTGCAGCACGATCAGCAGCGCGCCGTAGTCGAAGAGCATCTGGCTGTGGTGCCAGTCGCCCAGGGACCAGGCCGACCGCGCCAGCACCGGCGGCCCGAACGCCAGGGCCGACGCCCCGCACAGCGCCGCCCTCCAACCCAGGTGCCGCTCCAGCAGGCTCCAGACGATGGCCACCAGCCCCGCCGCGCCCGCCCAGGCCATCCCCTGGTTGGCCACGGCCGGATCCATCACCGCGTGCAGGGGGACCGAGACCAGGGCCACCAGGAAGTGGCCCGCCATGGCGCCGTGCCACAGATCCGGCACCGCCCAGGTCGACCCCGCCCGCAGGATCGCCGCCATGCCCCCGGTGTGGCACTCCAGCGGGGTGGTGGCCCACGCGCTGCCAGAGGCGAACATCGACGCGGTCCAGGCCCCGTGCAGGAGCAGCAGGGCCAGCAGGCC
>CALCXL010000614.1 GCA_937907595.1 uncultured Pseudomonadota bacterium | reverse complement strand
GTTGACCAGGGCCAGGAATCCGGGGCTGTGCTTCTTCGACATGGGGACGTCTCCGATCCGGTGCCGCGGGGCGGACGCCGTTCACCCCCGGACCATAGTCCCGCCGGAGCAGGACCACCGCCGAGTCCTCGTCAGCCCGCGATCACCAGGCAGTACTTCTTCTTGCCCGCGCGCAGGAGCAGGGAGCCGTCGGCGCTGAGGTGCCGGACGCTGACGGTGGCGAAGGGGTCGGTCACCTGCTCCCCGGCCAGGTAGGCCCCGCCCTGGCTCACCAGCGTCTTGGCCTGCTTGCCGCTGCCGGCCAGCCCCGCGTCCACGAAGAGCTTGAACAGGGGCACGCCGGCCTCGAATTCGGAGCGGGGGACCGTGGCCGTGGGCACGTCCGGGCGCTCGGGCGCGGCGGCGGGCACGACGTCGGACCAGGTGAACTGCTTCTCCAGATCGAAGAGCAGCATCGACGTCGCCAGCGCCTTGCTGGCCTCCTGGGGGCCGTGGCACAGCGCCGTGGCCTCCCAGGCCAGCCGCGCCTTGCTCGCCGTCAGCGCCGCGCCGCCCTCCACGCCCTCCAGCCGATCGATCTCCTCCAGGGGCAGGAAGGTGAAGATGCGCAGGAAGCGGCCCAGATCGCGGTCGTCGCAGTTGATCCAGTACTGGAAGTACTCGAACGGCGAGGTGCGCCCCGCGTCCAGCCAGACCGACCCCTTCTCCGTCTTGCCCATCTTCAGGCCGGAGGCCGTCAAGAGCAGCGGCGACGTCATCACCCAGGCCTTGCGGCTCAGCGTCTTGCGGATCAGCTCGGTGCCGGCGACGCAGTTGCCCCACTGATCGCTGCCGCCCACCTGCAGCTCGCAGTCCATCTCCCGCATCAGGTGCAGGAAGTCGAACGCCTGCACCAGCCGGTAGTTGAACTCGACGAAGCTGAGGTGCTGCTGGTTCTCCAGCCGCTCGGCGTAGGTCTGGGCCTGCAGCATCTCGTTGACGCTGAAGTGGCAGCCGACGTCCCGCAGGAACTCCAGCCACTTGATGTCCTTGAGCCAGCTGTGGTTGTTGACCAGCACGGCGTCCGTGGGCCCCTCACCGAAGCGCAGGAAGCGGCCGAACTGGGGCCTCTGGCCCGCCAGGTTCCGCTCGATGTCGTCCACCGTCAGCACCTTGCGGGTGGTCGACTTGCCCGTGGGATCGCCCACCAAGGCCGTGCCTCCGCCCATGAGCACCACCGGCTTGTGCCCGAAGCGCTGGATGTGGGCCTGGTACATGATCTGCACCAGGTTGCCCGCGGTGAGGCTGGGCGCCGTGGGGTCGTGGCCGCAGTAGAAGGTGATCGGACCTTCGTCCAGGCGGGCGCGCAGGCCTTCCTCGTCGGTGATGTCCTTGATCAGGCAGCGGGCGCGGAGCTCATCGATCATGTGCATGGCGCCGAGAATGGCGGCTGGGCGGCGGCCTTGCAACGCGGGACCGCGGCCAGCGGCAGCCATCCCTGCCAGGGCGAAAGGCGCCTTCCTCCCCTGCCGGCCCTCTGGTAGAAGCGCGGCATGTTCGACCAGCTGCGCTACCAAGCGGATCGACGCACCCTCGGGTTCGTCGCTACCTACCTCGCCCTCGTCGCCGTCGGCTGGGTGATCTGGGCCGACCTGGCCACCTGGATGCAGGTCGCCTGGGTCGCCGTCACCTGCGTCTTCTCCTTCTTCTGCGCCGTGATCACTCACAACACGATCCACGCGCCCGTCTTCAAGAAGAAGAGCTGGAACCGCGCGTTCCAGTACCTGATCAGCGTCTGCTACGGGCACCCCGTCAGCGCCTTCGTGCCCGGCCACAACCTCAGCCACCACCTGCACACGCAGTCGCCGCGGGACGTGATGCGCACCACCAAGGCGCGCTTCAAGCTGAACATCCTCAACCAGCTGCTCTTCATGCCGATCCTGGGCAAGGACGTCAGCAACGCCGACCTGCGCTACGCCGTCGCCATGCGCACCGAGCGCCCGGCCTGGTTCGCCCAGTGGGTGCGCGAGTGGGTCTTCTTCCTGGCGGTGATGGGCGCGCTGCTGGTGCTCGACTGGCAGAAGTTCCTGCTGCTGGGGATGATCCCGCACCTGTACGCGGCCTGGGGGATCATCGGCATCAACTTCGTGCAGCACGACGGCACCGACCAGGAGCACCCCTACAACCACAGCCGCAACTTCGTGGGGCCCTTCATCAACTGGTGGACCTTCAACAACGGCTTCCACGGCATCCACCACAAGAAGCCGGGGCTGCACTGGAGCCTGACGGCGGCCGCGCACGCCGAAGAGATCGCGCCGCACATCCACCCGAACCTGGACCAGCCTTCCCTGCTCGCCTACTGCTGGAAGGCCTACGTGCGGCCGGGCAAGCGGATCATGTACGACGGCTCCGAGTACGTGATGCCGCCCCGCTTCCGCGACCAGGAGTGGATCCCGGGCGTCGGCGACACCCCCGCCGGCGTCTCCCTGGGCGCCGAGAGCTGATCATCGTGGCGGCTGAAGCCGGGGAGGCCCGCTCGTCGATCATCCTCCGGCTGGTCACCGCCTTCGCCGTGGCCGCCGTGGCCCTGTCCCTGTGGGTCGGCTTCTTCTACGGCGGCGACTTCAAGAAGGCCTGGGCGGCCTGGACCGGTCAGTCCCTGCCCGTGCAGACCGCCGTGGGCAGCGCGCAGGTGCAGGCCCGGGGCACCGCGCGCCTCGCCGGCTCCTGCGAGGACAAGGCCATCGCCGCCAAGACCACGGAGAACGCCCTGGGCGCGGCCAAGACCGACGCCGGCGGCCTCTGCGCGGCCGATCCGAAGGCCAAGGGCAACGTGCGCGTCTCCCTGCGCCTGGACGAACCGGGGGAGCCGCAGGTCAAGACCAACGGCAAGAAGTGCATCGTGCGGGTCGAGCAGACCTGGACCTGCGTGTTCGACTCGCGCTGAGGGGGGCGATCGTCGGCGCTAGCGTGTGATCAGCTCGTTGACGTGCAGCCAGCCCCCGACCTGGGTGGCCAGAACGAGCGCGGCCGCCGCGACCACGACGGCGCGGAACCACCGGCCGGGCCACCGGTTCCAGCCATCGGACAGCAGCCAGGTCACCCCGACGACCGCCGCGATCTCGATCAGCTCGAAGTAGTGGTGGGGCGTGGGGGCCTGGGCGTGCAGGGCGTAGCCTCGGCGCTGCAGGAGCACGTGCACGGCGACGAAGATCCCCGTGCTGGCGGCCAGGGCCACCCCGCGCCGCTCGGCGCGCCAAGCCGGAGGCAGCAGGCACAGCAGCAACGGCAGGAACAGCCAGCGGTTGCTCAGCTCGAAGGTGGGGTTGAGGAAGCTGGCGCGGCTGAAGATGTTGCCGGAGCGTACGTCGGGCTGATCGAAGACGTCCACCAGCGCGTTGGCGTAGAGGCCGCCGGGCTGGGCCAGCAGCCAGAACGACACCAGCAGCGCGACGCAGATCGCCGCCAGACCCCGCCGTCGCTCGGGGTGCGGGTGCAGCAGGAGCACCAGCAGCGGCCCCAGGACGAACCACGAGGACAGGTGGAACTGGGTCGCCAGCAAGCAGGCCAGGAAGGCTCCTGCGGCCCTCCAGCGGCCCCCACGCAGGGCGTAGCCCAGCACCGCGGCCAGGGCCGCGGCCAGGATCAGCCGGGCGGCGTGGTACTGCTCGAAGGGGCGCAGGCCCGTGGGGCTCAAGGCCATCAGCAGCGCGGCGTAGCCCGCCCAGGCGGAGGAGCGGCCGGCCCGATGGGCCACGCCCGCCGCCAACAGCACCACCAGGGGAGCCAGGGCCGCGGCGATCCAGGCCAGGGTCTGGTCGGGGGGCAGATCGTGCGACGTCGACCAGCGCTCCACCAGCCGCTGGTGCTCGCCGAAGAGGGGGGGATGGATGAAGCCCGACCAGGTCCAAGGCGCCGGCAGCGGGTGCTCCCAGGCCTTCCAGCGCACCCGTCCGTCGGCGAGACCCTGCGCCAGGTGCGCGCCCCAGCCGCCCGCGAAGATCGCAGGAGGCAGGGCCCACAGCAGCCAACGCAGCCGGCCTGGCGTGGTCCGGGGGGCAGTCCCCGTTGTGTCCAACGAGGCGCTCAGTTGATCGACAGGCCCAGCGAGTAGCCGTTGCCCGGGCCGCCCGCGTCGGAGACCAGGGTGGTCAGCAGGTAGTAGTAGCCGAAGGACGTCGCCGTCCAGGACACCGTCTCGTTGTCGGTGACGGACACCGCGGAGTCGAGCAGGTTGCCGGCGCTGTCGTAGACCTGCAGGTCGATGTCGCCCTCGGCGTGGGCGAAGGACGCCGTCCAGGTCGCCGTCTGGCCCGCGTCGAGCAGCACCAGGGACCAGTCGTCGTCGCTGGGGCAGGCGTTGAGCGCGCCGGTGGTGCCCAGCGGCAAGGGAGCGGCGTCGCCCAGGGAGTCGTCCTGTTCGAAGACATCGTTGCCGCAGCCCGACGCCGTGCCGGAGATGGCCATGTCGTAGGTGTTGCCGCCCCCGGCCACGTCGTCCGCGGGCATGAGGACCTGGATCATCAGGGCCCCGTCCGCCGGCGCCGTGTAGGACACCGACTCGTTGTCGGTGACGCTGTCGGAGCCGCCGACCACCGCCATGCTGATGTCGTAGAGCACCACGTCGATGTCGCCGTCGGCGTGAGCGAAGGTCAGGTCGATGTCCAGGACGTCGCCCGCCGTCACCGGCATGCCGTACCAGTCCTCGTCCGTCTCGCAGACCGACAGGTTGGCGTAGGTGCCCAGGCCGACGATGCTCAGGCTGGTCGGCCCCTCGTTGTCCTCGTAGGCGTCCACGGGGCAGCCCGACTGGTCCACGTACGCGACGGAGAGCGTGTAGGGGTTGCCGGTGATCGAGCCGGTGTCCGCGACCAGCGTGACCTGCACGAAGTGCGTGCCGCCGCTCGAGGGCGGGGGGGCGTAGGTCAGGTTCTCGTCGTCGTCGGTGGAGATCGCCTGGCCCACGAAGGTCAGGGTCGAGTCGTAGAGCGTGAGGTCGATGTCCCCCTCCGCGTGGGAGAAGAGGGCGCTCAGGTCCAGGATCTGGCCGTCGGCCACCTCCACCGTGAACCAGTCCTCGTCCGTCTCGCAGACCACCAGGTGGGGGTGCGTGCCCAGGTTCAGGGGCGTCGGGCCGTTGAAGTCGTCGTTGTCCTCCGCCCAGTCGAACAGGCAGGCCTCCGAGGAGACCGCCAGGTTCAGCGTGTAGTCCACGCCGTCGGGGGGCGCGCCCTCGGAGACGAAGGAGACGCCGAGCACGTAGTCGCCGCTCATGGCCGCCGTGTGCAGGATCTGCTCGTTGCTGGTGGACGACGTGGCCGTGGCCACCGACGTGCCCGAGGGGTCGAAGAGCTCCAGGTCCAGGTCCCCGTCCGCGGCGTCGAACTGCGCCAGGACGTCGATGACCTCCCCGGCGCTCGCCGAGAAGTTGAACCAGTCCGAGTCCGTGGGGCAGGCCACCAGCCCCGCCGTCGCGCCCGGCGGCAAGCTCACCGGCGAGCCCTGCGCGTCGTTCGGCTCGAACGCGTCGGCCGTGCAGTTGATGGCGACGACCGCCAGGTCCAGGCTGTAGGCGTTGCCGGCGTCCCCGCCCAGGTCCGCGAAGAGCTCCACCTCCACGTAGTAGGTGCCCGTGGCGGTGCTGTTGAAGATCACCTGCTCGTCGTCGTCCGCGGACTCCGAGGAGAGCAGCTCCGCGCCGCCGTCGTCGTAGAGCCGCAGGTCGATGTCGCCCTCGGCGTGCTCGAAGGAGGCCGTGGCCGTGAGGGTCTCCGCCGTGGCGACGTCGATGGCGAACCAGTCGCTGCCCGAGCAGGCGCTGAGGTCCTCGATGAGGCCCGCGGTCACGACCGTGGCGTTCTGCAGGTTGTTGTCGGGCTCGTAGGCGTCCTCGACGCAGATCGTGGAGACGACGTCGAAGTCGATGGCGTAGCTGTTGCCCGGCTCGCTGCCGGCGTCCGCGGCCAGCACCACCTCGATGTAGTGGGTGCCGGTGTCGTTGGTGATGTAGCTCAGGGTCTCGTCGTCGTCCGAGGACGTCGCCGCCGTGAGGTAGCCCTGGCTGGGGTCGTAGAGCACGACGTCGACGTCACCCTCCGCGTGCACGAAGGTGGTCTGCACCACCAGGGAGTCGCCAGCGGCCAGGTCCAGGGCGAACCAGTCGCTGTCCGTGGGGCAGGCGCTGAGGGCGCTGAAGCTGTCGCCGTCCAGGGCCACGGTGCCGAACTCGGGGGCGTCGTTCCCCTCCAGGATGTCGGGCAGGCAGACCTCGGACAGGCCCGTGAACTCGATGGAGTAGGGGTTGCCCTCCGCCAGGCCGGTGTCCTGCACCAGCGTCACCTCCAGCAGCAGGGGGGCCTGATCCACGATGGTCCAGCTCAGCGTCTCGTCGTCGTCCACGCTGACGCCGCTGGTCAGGAACGTCACGGTGTCGTCGTAGAGCGTGACGTCGATGTCGCCCTCGGCGTGGGCGAAGAGGACGTCGATGGTGATGTCGTCGCCCGGCGCCGGCAGGATCAGGAACCAGTCGCTGTCCGTCGGGCAGGCCGCCAGGTTGTCCAGGCCGTCCGGCGTGATGCTCGCCGACTCGTCGAAGGCGTCGTTGGGCTCGGCCGCGTCCGTCAAGCAGGGCGGCGGGGGCGCGGAGACGCTGAGGGTGTAGCCGTTGCCGGGCAGAGCGCCGGCGTCGGAGGCGAGCACCACCTCCACCAGGTACTCCCCGCTGTAGCCCGTCACCTGCGCGATGGACTCGCCGTCGCCGAAGCCGTCGGAGGCGTCGATGAGGTTCTGCGCGTCGTCGTAGAAGTACAGGTCGATGTCGCCCTCCGCGTCGACGAAGGCCACGTCGATGTCCAACACGGTGCCCACGGGCAGGAGCAGGCTGTACCAGTCCGAGTCCCCGTCGCAGGCCGTCAGCTGGTCGAAGACGTCCGCGGTGATGGCCGCGGCGTTGCCTGCGTCGTCGTTGGGCTCGAAGACGTCGGGCTCGCAGACCGCCGCGGCGGTGCCGACCAGGAGGGTGTAGGGGGTCCCAAGATCGCCGGCGTCGGCGGTCAGTACCACGCGCACCATGTAATCGCCGTCCGCCGTCACGGTGTAGCTCAGGGACTCGTCGTCGTCCTGGGACGCGGAGTCGGCGACCGGCGCGCCTCCAGCGTCCACCAGCTCCAGGTCGATGTCCCCCTCCGCGTGGGCGAACAGCACGTCGACGTTGACGACGTCGCCCGCCAGCAGGGACAGCGCGTAGTAGTCGTCGTCGGAGCTGCAGGCGCTCAGGTCCGGGTAGGTGCCTGCCGTGATGGGCGCGGGCGAGGAGGTGCTGTCGTTGGGCTCCAGGCCGTCCTCGGGGCAGGTGGGGGCCAGGATGTCCAGGTTCAGGGAGTAGGTGTTGCCCGGCACGCTGCCGGTGTCCGCCGCCAGCACGACGTGCACGAGCACCGGGCCCGAGGCGGCGACGACCAACCCGACCTGCTCGTCGTCGCTGGTGGAGGTGGAGCTGCCCAGGGAGCTGCCCGACGGGTCGAAGAGCTCCAGGTTGAGGTCGCCCTCGCCGTGGTCGAAGCTGAGGTCCACCGTCAGCGTGTCGCCGGCCGCCACCTCGATGCCGAACCAGTCCTCGTCCGAGGGGCAGACGCTCAGGTTGCCGGTGGTCCCCGCGGGCAGGACCGCGGCGTCGATGAGGGCGTCGTTGGGCTCAAAGCCGTCGGGCACGCAGGTGGGCGCGACGCCGGCCACGCTCAGGGTGTAGCCGTTGCCGGGCAGCGTGCCCGCGTCGCTGACCAGGAACACGCGCAGGTAGACGTCCATGTCCCCGGGCGCGGTGAAGCTGACGGCCTCCGTGGGGCCCGCGCCCGTGGAGTCGGCCAGCAGGGAGCTGGTGCCGTCGAAGAGCTCGATGTCGATGTTGCCCTCCGCCGTGGAGAAGGCGACGTCGAAGTCCACGGACTCGCCGTTGAGCAGCGCAATGCGGAACCAGTCGTCGTCGGAGTCGCAGGCCGAGAGGCCGGGGTAGTCGGTGGCGGTCACCACCGCCGCGCTGCCCAGATCGTCGTTGGGCTCGAAGGTGTCCGAGGCGCAGGTGGGCGCGCTCAGGCCCAGGGTGAGCTCGTAGGTGTTGCCGGGCAGGGAGCCGGCGTCGGCGAAGAGCTCGACCCGCACCAGCAGCGTGTCCGCGGCGGTGGTCAGGTAGCTGATCGACTCGTTGTCCGTGGCCGTGCTGGAGGAGCCCAGCAGGCCGCCGCCCGAGTCCAGCAGGCTGAGGTTGATGTTGCCTTCGGCGTGCTGGAAGGTCGCGTCCAGGGTCACCGTCTGGCCCGGCGCCACCGCGAAGGCGTACCAGTCGTCGTCCGAGGGGCAGGCGCTCAGGCCCGACTGCGTGCCCACGGGCAGGGTGCCGGCGGAGTTGGCGTCGTCGTTGGGCTCCTCCACGTCCGGCGCGCAGGTGGCCAGGCCCACGGTCACGTCCAGCAGGTAGAGGTTGCCCGGGCTCGCGCCCAGATCCTGGGTGAGCACCACCTGCAGCAGCACCGTCTCGGTGGAGGTCGCGGTGTAGCTCAGGCCTTCGTTGTCGGTCGTCGAGCTGGCGCTGGCGAACACCGAGCCGCCGGAGTCGGCCAGGTTGAGGTCGATGTTGCCCTCAGCGTGGTTGAACGTGGCGTCCAGGCTGAGCGTCTCGCCGGCGTTCAGGGCGATGGAGTACCAGTCGTCGTCGCCGCAGGCCGTCAGCGTGGGGCTGGTGCCCGTGGGCAGGGACTGGGGGGCCGAGAAGGCGTCGTTGGGCTCGAAGGAGTCGGCCACGCAGCCCAGCCCGGTGGCGGACAGGTCCAGGAGGTAGGGCGCGCCCACCTGGGCGCCGGCATCGGCCGGCATGAACACGCGAAGGAACACCGAGCCGTCGGCGGCAGCGGTGTGGCTGAGCGCCTCGTCGTCGGTGTTGGAGAGCGAGTCGGCCAGCAGCGCGCCCCCCGCGGTGTACAGCTCCAGATCGATGTTGCCTTCGGCGTAGGAGAAGACCGACAGCACGTCCAGCTGCGCGCCGGCGGTCAGCCCGATCTCGAACCAGTCGTCGTCGCCCACGCAGGCGTGCAGGTCCTCGGTCAGGCCGACGAGCAAGGGGGCCGCGGCGAGCAGCTCGTTGTTGGGCTCCGCGTCGTCCTCGATGCAGGGCTCGACCGAGGAGTCGTCGTCGTCCCCGGAGTCGTCGTCGTCGGCCACGGGGCAGCCGCCGCGGCC
>CALCXL010000613.1 GCA_937907595.1 uncultured Pseudomonadota bacterium | reverse complement strand
GTTGCCTCCCGTCGGTTCTGGGGGTCCTCCAGGGAGAGGTACCGAAAGTCCGGAAAGGTGCTGCGCGCGAGGGTGGTCTTGCCGGACTGGCGCGGGCCGGTGAGAAAGACGGCCGGGTAGTCGGCTGCGCGGTCGCGTAGGACCGGGGCCAGGGTGCGGGGCAACATGTTGATTGTTCTAGCGAAACAGAGGGTCTGTGTAAATTCACTTTTGAATGATGGATTTGCACAGGGGGATCAGGGACCTGCCGCCCCGCCCCTCATCACCCCGCTACGTCCACCCCTGCAGCACGAACTGCGGCACCGCCAGCAGCCCCTTCCGCTTCAGCCGCTCGAAGCCCGCGTCGGCCATCCAGCCCTGGATGCGGTCCTCGGGCCAGGCCTGGGCGCCGGAGATGACGAAGAAGAAGAGCTCGTTCCAGCCGGCGTTGGCGTCGAGGGGGCCGTCCTCGCCCGCGTGCACCGCGTCCATGATCACCAGGGAGCCGCCGACGTTCAGGGCCGCCTTCGCCTTGTGGATCAGGGCCTGGACCTCGTCGGCGGTGGCGTTGTGGGTGACGTTGAAGACGAAGATCAGGTCGTAGCCGGTGCCCCAGGGGTCGGTGCGGAAGTCGCCTTCGACGAAGGAGACGCGGTCGGCCATGCCGTCCTCCTCCTGGATCCGTCGGCCCTGGGCGCACGCGGGCGGCAGATCGAAGACGTCGGCCACGAGCCCGTCGACCTTGCGGCACATCGCCGCCGCGTAGCGACCGTGGCCGCCGCCCACGTCGAGCAGGCGCTTGGCACCCGGCGCCTTGATCTTGCGCACGATCTCCGGCCCGGCCAGCTTCGCGAAGGACGACAGCGCCCCCATGTAGGCGCGCCAGAAGGACTCGGGGTGCTCGCGGTCGTGCAGACGCACGATGTCGCCGCTGCGCACGTCGTCTTCCAGGTTCCAAACGAGGCTGTGGCACTCGCCCAGGAAGAGCACCACGTCCTCCAGGGGCATCTTGCCGTCGGGCAGCAGGTACTTCCTTGCGTCGGGGGCGTTGCGGTAGCGGCCGCCTCGGCGGTCCAGCAGGCCGAAGCCCACCAGCGCAGCGCAGAGGGCGCGCATGCCGGCGGGGGAGCAGGACGTGGCCTCGGCGATCTGCTCGACGCTGAGCTCGTCGTGGCCCAGGGCGCGGAACACGCCGATGCGCGTGGCGGCGACGATGGAGCGGCCGTAGCCGACGCCGAAGGTGGTGAACACGAGGGGAGCCGGGACGAGGCCGAAGGCCAGGCCGATGCGCTCCAGGAAGGTGTCGCCGCCGAGGGAGAGGTGCATCAGGGGCTCCGTACGATGCGGCCCTCTGCGTCGACGCTGCCGGGCAGGTCCAGGCCTTCGGTCATCTTCAACAGCAGGGCGCAGAGCTCGGTGCGTTCGACCCGCAGGTGGGCCAGGGCGATGCGTCGACGGGCCCGCGACAACCGGATCCGCACCGCGCGGCTGGTCTCCCGCGTCAGCTCGGCGTAGCGGAGCGCCGCCAGCCCGCCGAAGAAGCCGGAGAAGGCCGTGCCCACCCCCACCAACACCGGCTGGTGGGGCAGGGAGGGGTACATCGCCGTCAGCTGCTCGTGCAGCATCGCCGCGCCGAAGCCCACCGCCACCCAGGTCAGCGGGAACAGCAGCAGGCCCACCAGCAGCTTGAGCGTGGCCTCGTCCTTGCGCATGTCGGCCATGGCGCGGGTCAGGGCCCACAGCCCGAGGAAGGGCGGCAGGTTGACCAGGAAGCCGACCACCAGCACCGGCGGCAGCAGGACGTAGACCAGGACCAGCTGCCAGAAGAGCATGGCGGCCAGCTTCCATTGCACCACGCTGGGGGGGTGGTCCAGCTCGTGGTCCTGCATGCCCAGGATGCGCAGGTCGGCGTCGTACTGGCGCACGCGGTCCAGCAGGGACTCCACGATCTCCGGGTGGGTGGCCTTGCGCTGGTAGTAGCCGGTCCAGACCCGCGCGAAGCCCAGGGTGCGCTCCACCATGTCCGGCGCGCCCGGGTCGGCCCCGGCCTGCAGCGCGCGCTCGGCCCGGACCAGCTTGCGGGCCCGGTGCATCAGGTGGTGCAGCTCCCAGTCCTCCGTCGCCCGCACGACCTCCCGGAGGGTGCGCTCGATCTCCTCGGTCAGCGCCTTGTAGCGGGGGCGCATGACCTCCTCGTCCTCGTTCGGCGGGGGCAGGGAGCCCAGGAACTCGGGCAGGTCCAGGGGCGGGTGGAACTCCACCAGGACGCGGCTGCGGAAGCCGCCCTTGCGGCGGTAGTGCAGGCCCACGGGCACGATGGCCGGGGCGGGGGCGTCGGGCGGCATCTGCCAGCGGGCGCGGTACCAGAACCGGGCGGCGCCGGTCTTGATCTGCAGCAGGTGCGGCGAGTCGTGGGACGTGCCCTCGGGGAACAGGCAGGAGAAGCTGCCGCGGGCCACCTGCTCGGCCAACACGTCCAGGGCGGCGCTGTTCTGCTCCCGCCGCGCGTTCGGATCCCCGGTCGCCGCGTCCATGGCCCGGTAGATGGGCACCGTGCCCACCGCCCGCATCAGGCGGCCCAGGACGGGCACGCGGAACAGGCCGTGGCGGGCGCCGAAGATCACCTGCCGGGGCGAGTGCGTGATGATCAGCCCCGGATCCACCAGCCCATTGGGGTGCCAGGCCACCAGGACGGCGCCGCGATCGCGGGGCAGGTGCTCGATGCCGACCACCTCCACCTGCCGGAAGAACGTGCGCAGGACGAAGCGGAAGAAGCCGACGATCAGCCGGTAGACCGCGGGGGCGCTGGGGGCGTCGGGTGCTTCGGCCGCGATCTCCATGGCGCAGGGTCGCAGGGATCGCCCGCCCCTGGCAACGCGGATGGGACGACGGGTCCGTCGACGGGGGCTGCGGCCCTGCCTCGCGCTCGCTGCCCGGCTACTTCGCCACGGCCGCCGCCTTCGCCCGCACCCCGATCACGTTGGGCACGGGCCAGGCCACGGCGTTGTGGTCCGACTCGAAGAAGCCGGTCTCGAAGCTGCCGAACTCCTCCACTTCGACCCCGCCGGCCTGCACGAACAGCTGCGCTTCGGGCCCGCCCTCGGCGTACTGCAGGCGCTTCAGGTCGATGGGCAGGGCGCGCAGGATCTCCACGAAGTCGTGGGTCGACCAGGGCGAGCGGGCGTGGATCAGCAGCGGGCGCCCCGATCCGTCGACGCCGATCACCGCGTGGCTCCACTTGCGCGGCTGCTGGGACCAGACGTTGCGCCCGTCGCAGCTCAGCATGCGGATGCTCTGGACCTGGGTGCCGTAGCCCGGCAGCAGGGCGTCGATGTCGTCGCAGCCGCGGTCCACGATCTGCACCGGGGGCAGCCCCGGCTTCTTCGGATCGAACACCAGCAGATCCATGTCCTTGCTCAACCGGGGGTTGTTGACGTGCCCCGGCGCCTTCATCAGCGAGATCGATGAGCGGTGGTCGGTGGAGTACATCGACGCGTTGATCGCCGCGAGCAGGCCGCGCTCCTTCGCCCACTGCCGCCCGGTCTTGGGGGTGGGCGTGTCCTCGGTGGAGGCCATCGCCAGCACCAGATCGAAGCGTGCGGGGTCGATGCGCAGGACGCGGATCTGCGAGTCGCCGCGATCCGACGGGGTGGGGCTCGTGAAGACGCCCAGGTCCAGCCCCGGCTGCAAGGCCGTCCAGGGGCTCTCCGCGCGGGCGGGGCCGACCAGGAGCGCAAGCATCAGTAGGATCCGCATGGTCAGGGGACACGCCGCCAGCCCGGGGTGTTCCTGCGACCTGGAGGATCCCCGTGCGTCGACCGCTCCACGCCCCCCTGGCTGCCTGCTGCATCGCCTGGCTCCTGGCCGGCTGCGTGACGCCGGGTGCTTCCTCCACGCCGAACACCCCGAACCTGGACGACGACGACGCGATCGACGACGACGACGCGGCCAACGACGACGACTCCATCGACGACGACGACGCGGCCGACGACGACGACGCGGCCGACGACGACGACTCCATCGACGACGACGACGTGGCCGACGACGACGACGCGGCCGCCGACTGCCCCCCCGGCGTGATCTGCCTGGACGCCTTCCCGATCACCCTGAGCGGCGACACCCGGACCGGCGTGGAGGACTTCGACTCCTACGCCTGCGACCCGTCGGTGGACGAGTCAGGCCCCGAGCTGGTCTACCGCCTGGACCTGCCCGCCCCGGGCTTCGTGGGCGTGCTGGTGGAGACGGTCGACGGCGACGTGGACCCCGACGTGCACCTGCTGTCGGCCCTGGACCCGGCCGCCTGCCTGGACCGCGGCCACCACGACGCCCAGGCCGACGGCGTCGACACGCTCTGGCTGGTCGTGGACACCTGGGTGGACGAGGAGGGGACCGCGTACTCGGGCGAGTTCACGTTGACGGTCGGCTGGATCGAGCCCGCGTCCGGCGACTGCTCCGTGGAGACGTCCCCCATCGACCGCATCGGCGACGGCGGCGTGCCCCTGGCGATGCCCGCGACCGGCCCGGTGGTCCTGGAGGCGCACCTGGTGACCGTGGACGACGGCTACGGCACCGCCGGCGCGGGGCCCTGGCCGGCGACGATCACCGAGGGCGTGCCCGAGCACCACGCCACCTCCCAGGGGGCCACCGGGTTTGTCATGCACCGCAGCCAGACCTGGGCGCCCCAGGAGTCCAGCCAGTTCGGCCAGGCGGCGCACTACGCCAAGCTGCCGACCCAGGACGAGGGCTGGTACGTGAACATGATGTGGGCGGATCGGCCGACGGCGGGCACGCGCATGATCGTCAGGGACCCGCTCACCGGGCGCGCGGTGGTGGCGTCGGCCGGCTTCGAGACCGGGCCGGGCAACCTGGACCACGTCGGCGGCGTGCCCGAGGAGGTGCACCGCTACCTGGGCTCGGGGCACCTGGCGGAGCTGGAGCTGGGCTTCGCGGTGGACCAGGGGCTGCCCCTGGGGCCGATCGTCTGCGACTGAGGCGCGTCGGCGCTACCCGTTGGTGCCGGGCTCCAGGGACTGAACCCACACGACGCCCAGCAGCTTGTCGAGCTTGGAGGCGAGCACCTGGACGTCCAGGCTGCCGTCGCTGGCGGAGTCGACGGTGATGCGCAGGGCCTCCAGCTGGGCCTGGGCGTCGTCGGGGGCCTCGTCGCTGAGGGTGACGGTGGCGGTCAGCGGGTCGGTGCCCGCGGCCAGGGTCGCCATGAGCTCCGGCAGGTCGGTGACCTTGGCCGCCGCGGAGTCGTCGCCCAACACCGCCGCGGTCGTCCAGTCGCCGCGGGTGGGCAGCAGGCGCGGGTTGCCCTGGACCAGCAGCAGGCCGTCTTCGCCTCCCAGCAGGGACAGGCCGGTCGGCGGCTCGGCCTCGCTGCCCTCGGCGCGCAGGATCACGGCCTGGAGGAGGCGCTGCGCGGCGTTGGCAGGGGCGCCGGCATCGTTCGATGCCGCGGCGGCCTCAGAGGGCTCGACGGGGAAAGGCGCGGGCTCGGGCTCGGGGGTCTCCTCGGGCTCGACGGAGCCGGAGGTGTCCGAGCCGCCCTTGGGGCAGCCCAGGACCAGCATCAGGGCGAACAGGGAGATCAGGAGCGGAATCGAACGCATGAAAGCCTCCTTCATCCGGGTGGACCGCATCGGCGCGTGTCCGCGCTCCCGGCGAGGGGCGGACGTTACTCCCGTCCCTGGGGCTTCGTGTGCTGTTACCAAAATGAAAGGTATGCCGGCCTAGTGTTGACTGCGTCGGGGCGATGAACCGCTCCCGCCGCGCAACCGGAGCCTTCCATGAGCCGTTTCTATTTCCTGACCTGCGCCCTGACCTTCTTCCTGACCGGCTGCCCCGCGCCGGACGGCGCGCTCAACGACGACGACGCTGCGATCGGCGACGACGACGACGCCACCCCGCCGGGCTCGGACGACGACGACGCGGTGGACGACGACGACGCGATGGACGACGACGACGCGGCCCCCGACGA
>CALCXL010000612.1 GCA_937907595.1 uncultured Pseudomonadota bacterium | reverse complement strand
TCCCGCGTCGAACACCGCGCTGAGCGCGCGGCCACCTGCGCGAACGGGATCACGGCGGGATCAGCCCGTCAACAGCGGAGTGGTGCGATCGCCCCCGGTGAGGTGCACGCAGCTTTCGTGATCGGCGACGCAGGCGCTACATTCCGCGGCCATGCACATCCTCATTCACGGCGGCGCTGGCCGCATGCGTTCCATGGGCTCCCACCTGGAGCAGCAGTACCGCGACGGCCTGCGCGCCGCCTGCGCTCACGGGGCGGCGGTCCTGCGGGGCGGTGGCACGGCGGGGGACGCGGCCACGGCGGCGACGGTGTGGATGGAGGACTCGGGCGTCTTCAACGCCGGCCTGGGCTCGTGCTTGACCTACGACGGCGCGGTGGAGATGGACGCGGCGGTCATGGAGAAGGGCCGACGCTTCGGCGCCGTCGCCGCGGTCAACGGGGTGGCCAACCCGGTGCTGCTGGCCCGGGCCGTCGTCGAGCAGACCCCCCACGCGCTGCTGGCCGGCCCGGGGGCCACCGCCTTCGCGCGGGCCCAGGGCTTCCACTTCCGGGACGGCTTCCCGTCGAAGGCCCGCAAGGCCACGTGGCGGGCGCGGCGGGACGAATTGGACGCGGGGCGCCTGGAGGAGGGGCTGGCGGCGCTGGGCGGGGTGTTGGGCACGCCCGACGAGGGCGCGGAGATCGCGGCGCTGCGGGGGGCGGGGGACGAGGGCTCGGCGGGACCGGACGCGAAGCACGACGGCGAGCCCATGACCGACGGCGACACCGTGGGCGCGGTGGCCCTGGACTCCCGGGGCGACTGCGCGGGCGCGGTGAGCACGGGCGGGATCTGGATGAAGCTGCCCGGTCGCGTGGGCGACTGCCCCCTGCCCGGCGCGGGGATCTGGACCGCGCCCGGCGGCGAGGGCGCGGCGGTGGCCACGGGCACCGGGGAGTCGCTGCTGCGCACGCTGATCAGCAAGGAGGTCGTCGACCGCATGGCCCAGCGGGGCGCTCAAGGCGGCTGCGCCACGGCCATCGCCTTCCTGGAGGCCGAGGAGGGCGACAACGTGGGCGGGGTCATCGGCGTGACGCGTGAGGGCTTCGGCTGGGCCCTGAACACCCGCGGCATGGGCCGGGCGGTCTGGGCCGACGGCATGGACGAGCCCGCGGTGGCGGTGTGGCCCGACGAGCCCTGGGACCGCCCCGTGCCCGGCGCCTGAGGTGCCGTTCAAGGGACAGCCGAAGGACCTGCCGCCCTGGGTCCCGGTGCTCGGGCCGGGCTGGGACGCGGGCAGCGACGCCATCCGCACCACCCTCAAGCGCAGCAAGACGGCGCGGCGCATCGATCCCGGGCGGCGGCTCAAGCTGCCGTGGGAGCGCGTGGAGTTCGACACGTCCGACGGCGCGCACCTGGTGGGCTGGTACGTGCCGGGCTCCCCTGAGCGGTCGCGGCCAGCGGACATGGCGATGGTGCTGCACCACCACTACGGGGGGCAGAAGGCCACGGTGCTGCCCTGGATCGCCTGGTTCCACGCCCAGGGCTGGCCCTGCCTGGCCTTCGACGCGCGGGGGCACGCGGAGTCCTCGGACTCGCCCCTGGGCAAGGGATCGTTCGTGGCCCGGCGGGCGGACGTGCACGCGGCCTGCGAGGAGCTTCGGCGGCGGGGAGCCCGGCGGATCGTCGGCTTCGGCCAGAGTCAGGGGGCGGCGGCGCTGGTGATGGCGGTGGCGCACCGGGACGACGTGATCGGCGTGATCCTGGACTCGGGCCCCGCCCCGGAGATGGGCACCGCGGCCTGGGGCCTGGCGGGGAACATGCTTGGGCGTACCGGGCGGGAGAACCCGCGGTGGCGGGGCCTGTTGGCGGCCAGGATCCTGCCGGGCACGCAGCCGGTCCGGTACCTGGGCGCCCTGTGGCGGGCGCTGGCGGCGCTCCGTGATCGGCCGCTGCTCTGGCTGCACGGGGGCCGGGACGACGTCATCCCCCTGCGCTGGTCGCGGGTCTGGTACGCGGCGCTGAAGACGGTGAGGTGGTCCGCCGTGCATGTGCCCGACGCCGACCACGTGCGCACCCTGGCCGTGGGCGGGGAGCCGGTGGAGCGGGCGGTGGCGGCGTTCCTGGACGGGCTGGAGGGCGGCTGAGGCCGGGGTCGCCGGAGGGGGACCGGCCGGCGCGATCAGGCCTGGACGTCGATGCTCAGGTCGTCGCTGCCCAGGCGCAGCTGCCGGGTGCCCTTGCGGCGCTCCACGACGCCGGCCGCGCCCACGATCCCCTTGCTGGCCAGCAGCTTGCGGGCCCGGAAGACGTCCATGTTTACGCGGGGATCGTCCACCCCCAGCCACTTCGCCAGGTCGTCCTGGTAGACCCAGCCGCCCTCCAGGGTGGGGTAGCGGGCGTCCAGGGCGCCGAGGCGGGCGCGGGCGAGGATCAGCAGCAGGTAGTGAAAGGTGCGGGCCTCCAGGTCCAGGCTGCGGCCGGCGCAGGTGGCGGTGAGGTGCACGTGCTCCTCGTCGGGGCTGACCTGGAAGCGGAGGTGCAGCTGCTCCAGGCTGGGGGGGGCGTCGCGCAGGGAGACGGTCTGGGGCTGGCTGAGGGGGAGGCGCAGGGTCCAGTCCCGGCCGCCGGCCAGCAGGGAGTCGCCGTCGTGTACGTCGCCCTCGTCGCCGTCGCGCTCGATCACCCAGCCGCGCCCGTCGACGGCCCAGATCACGCACTCGGGCTCGTCGCTGGAGGGGATCGCCAGCAGGCCGTCGACCGCGTGCAGGGGCTCGCCCTCGGGCGGGATCGCCGCGGCGGTGGGGGCCTGGGCGTCGCACAGGGTCCAGGTCGACACGCCGCCGAACTCCAGGGTCGAGCCGGCCAGCAGCGCCTGCCAGCGCCCGGGCTCCAGGTCGCGGCCGTCGACGCGGGTGCCGTTGAGGCTCCCCAGGTCCTTGACCTGCCAGCCGTTGGCGCTCCAGCGCAGGGAGGCGTGCTCGCCGCTGACCTCCACCCGCGGGATCACCAAGCCGCCGCCGGGGCTGCGCCCCACCAGCGTGCGCTCGCCCAGGAACAGCCGCTCGCCACCCTCCGACTCCAGCCAGCCCACGTTCCCTCCGTCCTCGTCCTTGCCTTCGCCTTGAACCGCAGCCCGCACAAGAGGCTAGCAGCCCCGCCGTCGGGCCCCCCAACGCAGGCGCCCCGCACACCCCAGTGGGCATGCGGGGCTCCGCGTCGTCGTCAGCCGGTCAGTTGCAGGCCAGCACCTCGTCGAAGCTGACCGCGCCGAAGAAGGAGCGCAGCCCCAGGCCGCCCGACCAGAAGGTGTCGTCGCTGGCCGCGAACAGCGGGGCGCCGTCCCAGGAGGTCGTGTAGTCGGCGCCGTTGGCCTCGACCTTCAGGGTGTGCCAGTCGCCCACGGTGATGGTGGGGTAGCTCCAGGCGAAGGGCTGCCATCCGCCGGTCATGGCCGCCAGGTGCACGCTCTGCTCCCCGGGGTTGACGCCCGCGTAGACCTGGCAGCACGAGTCGTTGTCGTAGCTCGCCTGCGAGGCCCGCATCAGGGGCCCGGCGTTGCCGCCCGCGCCGTCCATGCGCATGCGCACCTCCAGGACGTAGTCGCCCCAGGGCCGGTAGCCGATCCAGCTGACCGCGCCGCCCTCCACGCCCGGCGTGCTGTAGGTGCCCTCGGCGGCGTCCCAGTCCCAGCTGCCCCGGACCGGCATCCAGCCCTTGTCGGTGGGGTCCGAGGAGAAGTCGTCGTGGAAGAGCAGGGTGTTGGAGCAGGCGGCGTTGTGGGGCACGGCGTCGTCGCCGTCCTGCACGCCGTCGCCGTCCGAGTCGGCGTCCAGGGGGTCGCTGGCGAAGCCGCTGGCCGCGCCGCTGAGCTCGTCGGCGTTGTTGAGGCCGTCGCCGTCGATGTCCAGGTCGAAGCAGTCCTGCACCGCGTCGCCGTCCAGGTTGCCGCTGCCCTGCACGCTGTCGTCGCTGTCGTCGCAGTCGTCGCAGTTGGGCACGCCGTCGGAGTCCAGGTCGGCGTCGCCGTCCAGGGTGAAGGCCAGGGCGAAGGAGGCCAGCGAGCCGATCCCGTCCATGGGGTACTGGTCCGCGGCCCGCAGGGTCCAGACGCCGGCCACGCGCTCGCCGTCGAAGGCGGCCAGGGGCTGGGTGGGCTGGTACACGCCGCCGTAGGGGGCGGCGCCGTCGCTCAGGGCCGTGGCGGCCTCGTCGTCCAGCCAGGTGTTCTCCATGTCGTCGTCGCTGCCGCCGACGCTGCCGACGATCTGGACCTCGGTGCCGGCCGGGGAGACCAGGGTGAGGACCACGTCCCACATGTAGTCGTGCTCGACGTCCACCAGCACGTCCAGGTCCTGCACCAGGCCGTCGAAGGTCACGGGCACCGCCAACTCCACCGCGCCGGAGCCGTCGTCGGGGATGTCCGTGCGCAGGATGGTGGGCTCCACCAGGCGGAGGACGGCGTCGTCGGCGTTGCCGCTGCAGTTCTGGTCGACGCCGTCGCAGAGCTCGGGGTGGCCCGGGAAGCGGTCAGCGTCGGCGTCGTCGCAGTCGCCGTCGCACTCGTTGAGGCCGTCGCCGTCGCCGTCGTGATGCTCGCCGATGACCCCGTCGCAGTCGTTGTCGATGCCGTCGCAGAGCTCGGGCAGGCCGGGGGCGCGGGTGGGGTCGAAGTCGCTGCAGTCGCCCTCGCACAGCGAGTAGCCGTCCTGGTCGACGTCCTGCTCGTTGAGGGCCGGCTCCCCGTCGCAGTCGTTGTCGCGGCCGTCGCAGGCCTCGACGTTGCCCGGGTAGTTGCTCGGATCCTCGTCGTCGCAGTCGACGCCCTGGGCCGAGCCGTCGCCGTCTGCGTCGGTGGGTGGTGGTGGGGTGGGGGCTTCGGGGTCGTCGTCGTCGGAAGCGGAGTCGTCGTCGTCGCTGGCGGAGTCGTCGTCGTCGCTGGCGGAGTCGTCGTCGTCCGTGGGGTTGAGGCAGCCCGTGGCCGGCATGAGGAGGAGGAGGAGGAAGGCGAGGCTTTGGTGGCGCATGAGGTCTCCCGAAGGGCCCCGGGGGTCCGGCCCGCCGGTTCATCCGACGGGGGGAGCGGGGCACGACAAGACCTTGGGTGCCCACGGGACCGGGCCCCATTGCACGCGATTGAACGGTGGGTGAATCGAGGCGACGTCGGCCGATCAGGCCATCGGGGTCACTGCGTTCGGCAGAGCGTCAGCTGGCCGGGGTAGGTGTTGAGCACGTCGCTGCAGGACGAGCCGCCCAGCTCGGGGCCGATGGTGAAGGGGCCCGGGCCGTTGCAGTCGGTGCCGTTCATGCCCCAGTCCTGGTTCTCGGCGGCCTGCGCGGCGTGGGAGATGCAGCAGTTGTCCGAGGCGACGTGCTTGTTGGACAGGCCGATGAAGGAGGTGGCGATGACCGCGAGCACGTTCTGCCGCGCGAGGGTGTAGCCGGGGTCGCAGAGGCCTCCGGAGCCGTCCAGGTAGAAGCAGGCGCCGTTGTACTCGACCTCCGTGGCCGGATCGCAGGCGCCGCAGACCGGGTCCACGGTGTCGCAGTTCTGGTCGATGCCGTCTTCGCAGGGGTCGAGGGCGCCGGGGTGGATGGTGGCGTCGGTGTCGTCGCAGTCCGACGAGCAGAGGAACCAGCCGTCGCCGTCGCCGTCGGTCTCCCCGGTGATCAGGGTGCCGTCGCAGTTGTTGTCGACGCCGTCGCAGACCTCCAGGGCGAAGGGGCTGACCGCGGCGTTGGCGTCGTCGCAGTCGCCGTCGCAGGGGCGCACGCCGTCCCAGTCGTTGTCGTACTCCTCCTCGCCGACGAGGCCGTCGCAGTCGGTGTCCCGGCCGTCGCAGACCTCCAGCGCGCCGGGGTAGACCGAGGGGTCGTAGTCGTCGCAGTCCTCGCTCCAGGGCCAGCCGTCGCCGTCCCAGTCGTCGTCGTATCAGGAGTCGTCGTCGTCGTACCAGGAGTCGTCGTCGTCGTACCAGGAGTCGTCGT
>CALCXL010000611.1 GCA_937907595.1 uncultured Pseudomonadota bacterium | reverse complement strand
CGGGGCGCCGACCTCCAGCCCGTCGACGCCCACCGCCGAGCCGAAGCCCAGGTTGGACAGCGACTCGATGAGGTCCTGCCACGCGCCCAGGTCCACCGGGTCCGCGGTGATGTCCTGGAAGGCCTGGCCCAGGGTGCCGAAGTTCTGGTCCAGGGTGGTGATCCAGGCCTTGCCCGAGGGCCCCACGGCGATGTCCACGGGGATCGGCGTGTTGGGCACCGGGATCCAGCCGCCGTGGATGTCCTCGGCGCTGTTGCCGTCGAAGTCCACCACCGTGACCGAGGTGTTCCCGAAGTCCAGGTCCGGCGGGATCGCGCCGATGCCGCCCCCGCCCAGCACGTACAGCAGGGAGTCGGCCGGGTGCTGCGCCAAGCCCTGCGTGCCCGGGCCCACGTCCACGGAGTCGTCGTCGTAGACGATCCCGCCCGCCGTGATCGAATAGAAGCGAAGGCGGTCGTTGAAGGTGGAGAGCACCGCCAGCCGGGTGCCGTCGGGGGACAGGGCGATGGCCGTGGGGCTCATCTCGCTGAACTGGTAAGCCTCCCGGTCGCCCACCACCTCCGGGTTGGCCGGGTCGCTGAGGTCCAGCACGGTGAAGCCGGTCAGATCGGTCACCACCGCCAGCGGCACGTCCCGCGCCAGGGCGATGCCGTGCAGGGGTCCCAAGCCGATGTCGGGGAGCTGCGCCGTCACCGCGGGCCCCCAGTCGGCCGTCATGTCCACCAGGGCGATGGTGGGGTTGAGCGCGACCTGGAAGCGGGCGTCGCCCAGCAGGGCGTACGAGCCGTCCGAGGACATGGCCACCACCGCGGCGGCCTCCAGCTCCAGGGTCTGGGACAGCGGCCAGGCCTGCTCGTGCTCGCCGAACTCGATGACGTTGGCCCGCCCCCGCCAGGCGTCGGTGGCCAGGGCGTAGCGGGCGACGCGGATCTCCTCTGTCCAGTCGCCCTCGTCGTCCGCCGGGAAGTCCACCTGCACGTCGGTGAAGCCCGAGGGGGTGCCGGGCGGCACCTGGATCTCGAACTGGAACTCGTTGAGGAAGTCGACGTACAGCGCCTCCACGGCGTCGAAGCGCACCGTCGGCACGTTGTCCTCCCGGAAGCCGCGCCCCTCCAGCACCACCCACTCGCCGATCACCGCCTTGTCGTCGGCGGACACGTCCAGGCTGAGCACCGAGGGCGGCGGGTGCCGCACCACCACGTCCACCGACGCTGTGGCCTCCTGCGCCCCCTCGGT
This sequence comes from uncultured Pseudomonadota bacterium, assembly GCA_937907595.1. Lineage (GTDB taxonomy): Bacteria > Myxococcota_A > UBA796 > UBA9615 > UBA9615 > CALCXL01. The sequence goes on along the minus strand of CALCXL010000611.1, from coordinate 1,332 downwards.
GACCGTGACCGTCGCCGTGAAGGTGCCCGCCTGGCTGTAGACGTGGTTGATCCAGTAGCCCTCCTGCACGAAGAAGCCGTCGTCCCCGAAGTCGAACCGGAACTCCGTGATCGCGCTGTCCGAGAAGGCGGCCGCGACGCCCAGGGTGTCCAGGGACTCGGACGCGTCGAAGCGCACCGACTGGCCCACGAAGGTGGCCACGGGCTCTGCGTGCAGGGCCGCGACCAGGACGCCCGCCTCCTCCGGACCGCCGGTGTCCGCCGTGTCCGCGCAGGCGCCCAGGGAGGCGATGAAGAGGAGCGAAGAGAGGGGCAGGAAGGGACGCATGGCAGCCTCGTGCGGGGGTCGGCGGATTCTGACACACTCCCAGCGGAGCGAAACCATGACCCTGCGCAGCGACACCACCGACGGCGTCCTCCGGCTCACGCTGGATCGGGCCGACAAGAAGAACGCCCTGGACCAGGGCATGTACCGCGGGCTGGCCGCCGCGTTGACCCGGGCCGGGGACGACCCGGCCGTCCGGGTGGCGATCATCGACGGCGCCGGCGACGTGTTCTGCGCGGGCAACGACATCGCCGACTTTCAGAGCGGGGCGCTGAAGGGTCTGGACGGGCCCATCGGCGACTTCCTCTGGGCGATCAGCACGTTCCCCAAGCCCCTGATCGGGGCCGTGCACGGCGCGGCGGTGGGCATTGGCGTGACGATGTTGCTGCACTGCGACCTGGTCTACGCCGCAGCCGGGACGAAGTTCGTCCTGCCCTTCGTGAACCTGGCCCTGGTGCCCGAGGCGGCCAGCACGGTGCTGCTGCCGGGCCTGATGGGCCACCAGCGCGCCGCGGAGCTGCTGTTCTTCGGCGATCGGTTCACGGCCGAGCACGCCGAGCGCGTGGGCATCGTCAACGCCGTCGTGCCCTCCGACGCCCTGGCCGACCACGTCGACGAGCGAGCGCGCGCCCTGGCGGACAAGCCGTTGCGCTCGCTGGTGACCACCAAGAACCTGCTCAAGAAGCGGGACTGGGACGCCGTGCACAGGGCCATGAAGTCCGAAGCCGAGTTCTTCGTGGCCGGGCTGGGCGCGCCGGAGGCCCGAGAGGCCTTCGCCGCCTTCTTCGAGCGGCGGGCGCCCGACTTCCGCCAGTTCTCCTGAGCCGCCCCAGAACGCACGAACCCCACGCCCTCCCGGAGTCCGGGGGAGCGTGGGGTCCGCGATCTCTCAGCTTCAGCGGAGCGGCCTGAGCCGACTCCGTCGGAGCGTCGGGGCTACCAGCCGCCTCGGCCGCCGCCACCGCCGCCGCCGCGGCCACCGCCGCCGCCGCCGCCGTAGCCGCCACC
>CALCXL010000610.1 GCA_937907595.1 uncultured Pseudomonadota bacterium | reverse complement strand
GGGACCCGGCGGGACGCTGGCCGGGGGGCTGGGAAAGGGCCAAAGTCGAGGCTAGTAGGTGTAGAGCTTGAGGCTGACGAACGTGTAGGGGAGCAGATCGACGGGGCTGCCGTTGTCGTACTCCAGCCCGTTGGCCAGGAGGATGTCGAAGTCCAGCTCCTGGGGCTCGCCGGGGGTGACGGCGTCGGTGATGTCGACGACGTGGCCCACGGACGTGGCCCCGGGGCACCAACCGTTGCGCGGGTACTCCCAGGTACCGCTCTGGGGGGAGACGGGGTTCTGGTCGCAGTCGTCGCGCCAGGGGTTGGTGTCGAAGTCCTGGCCGTCGAGGGTGATGCGGTGGGTCATGGAGCAGAATTCGGCGCAGTTGCCGCTGTTGCCGAAGCTGTGACCGGTGGTGATCAGGTGCGCCTCCACCCGGGTGGCGTTGCCGGCGATGGAGAACTGCAGCGGCGTGATCTGGTAGTCGACGTTCGCGTCGGCCTCCACTTCGCCCACCGTGATGCTCCGCCGCCCCCAGACGTTGCTGACGCGCGCGCCCGCGGGGGGGCCGGGCCAGTAGGCCAGCTTCGCCGTCACCCGCCAGCCCTCGCCCTGGGCGTGGCCGGGGCCCACCCAGGTGTCGATCCAGTTGCGGAATCGCACGCGGCCCTGCAGCAGGTTGGCCATGGGCGTCACGTCGATGAACTGGCACATGCCCCTGCGGTAGGGCGTGACGTAGCGGCTGAGCTCGACCCACTCGGGCTCGTCGGCGTCGGGATCCAGGGCGATCTGCAGGGAGCCGGCGCGGTCCCAGTGGTCGCAGAGGCCGGACTCGGGGCACTCCAGCTCGAACCACAGGCCCACCTGCTTCCAGTCGGCGGTGGGCAGGTTGGCGACGGCGTCGATGTCCCGGCGGTTGGGCGTGCCGTCGGGGTCGTCGGCCAGGTTGCCGAAGAAGGCGTCCTCCGCGTCGAAGACCGTCGCCACCTGGACCTCCTCGGGCAGGGAGTCGGCCTCGGGGCAGGCGAACCAGGGCGCGGCGGCGGCGAAGTCGTACTCCTCGACGTCCGGGTAGTCCGGCGTGTCGTCGTCGTCGTCGGCGCCGCCGGGCGTCACGGCGGGGCAGGCGGCGAGGAGCAGGGCGAGCAGGGGCAACGTGCGCATGGGGCCTCCGCGGCTTGCGTAGCCCAGGGAGGGGCGCGTCGGCAAGCTCCGTGAGGCTTGACATGAGCGGCTGGGTTCATACAACTGGCCCGCGAAGACCAACGAGGATCGGTCCCATGGCTGGCCGGCCGGTGCGGTGGTCGGGCCCCCTCCCGGAGAGCGTCGATGCCCATTTACGAGTACGCCTGCCCGTCTTGCGGACACGAGTTCGAGAAGATCGTCCGCTACAAGGATCCGTCGCCGCCCTGCCCCGAGTGCGCCTCCGCGGAGGTGCAGAAGAAGCTGTCGCTGTCGGCCTTCCACCTCAAGGGGGGCGGCTGGTACTCGGACGCCTACGCGGGCAAGGACAACAAGCCGGGCAAGCCCGACGCAGCGGCCGCGACCCCGGCGTCGTCGGCTCCTTCCGGCGACTCCAAGGCGACGGCCACCCCGGCGGCCCCGGCCCCCGCGGCGAAGGCCACGCCGGCCGCCGACTCCTCCAAGCCCGCCAAGAGCTCCAAGGCCCCGGCGAAGAACCCATGACGATCCTCGACGGCAAGGCCCTGGCCCAGCGCATCCAGGGCGAGCTCACGGAGCAGTCCGCGGCCTTCTTCGCCGCCACGGGTCTCAAGCCCTGCCTGGCCACGGTGCTCGTGGGCGCCGACCCCGCCTCGGCGGTGTACGTGCGATCGAAGCGGCGGGCCTGCGCGCGCCTCGGCTTCGAGAGCCGCCACCACGAGTTGGGGCCGGAGACCTCCCAGCAGGAGCTGGAGGCGCTGATCGACGCGCTCAACGCCGACGACGGCGTGCACGGCATCCTGGTGCAGCTCCCCCTGCCGAAGGCCCTGGACGCGGACGCGATCATCGACCGGCTGGACCCCGCCAAGGACGTCGACGGCTTCCACCCCACCAACGTCGGGCTGCTCGCCCTGAAGAAGCCCCGCTTCGTGAGCTGCACGCCGGCGGGCGTCATGCGCCTGCTGGAGGAGAGCGGCATCGACCCCCAGGGCAAGCGCGCCACGGTGGTGGGTCGCTCGGCGATCGTCGGGCTGCCCGCGGCGCTGTTGCTCACTCACGCTCACGCGACCGTGAGGATCACGCACTCACGCACGCCCCGGGAGGACCTGGAGGCGGCGGTGCGGGAGGCGGAGATCCTGGTGGTGGCCGTGGGCCGCCCCGGCTTCGTGCCCGGCGAGTGGGTGCGCCCCGGCGCGGTGGTCATCGACGTCGGCATCAACCGCCTGGCCCCCGAGCCCGGCCAGGAGCGCGGCCGGCTGGTGGGCGACGTGGACTTCGACGGTGCCGTGGAGCACGCCGGGGCCATCACGCCCGTGCCCGGCGGCGTCGGACCCATGACGATCACCATGCTCATGCACAACACGCTGGAAGCCGCCCGCCAGCGGGTGGGCTGACGCGCCGGATCTGCTAGCGTTCGGCGCCCGTCGGAGGACCCATGGCCAACGATTCCAACCTGATGAAGACCCCCTTCTGCGACCTGCACATCGCCGCCGGGGGACGCATGGTCTCCTTCGCCGGCTGGTACATGCCGGTGCAGTACCCCACGGGCATCAAGACCGAGCATCTGGCGGTGCGTGAGTCCGTCGGCCTGTTCGACGTCAGCCACATGGGGGAGTTCCTGGTCGAGGGTCCGGGCGCGCTGGGCTTCCTGCAGCGCATGGCCTCCAACGACGTCAGCCAGCTGGAGATCGGCCAGGCCCAGTACGCGGTGGCCTGCCTGGAGACCGGCGGCATCGTGGACGACCTGCTGATCTACCGCCGCGCCGCCGACCGCTTCCTGGTCTGCGTGAACGCCGGCCGCCTGACTGAGGACTGGGCGTGGTTCACCCAGAACCACAGCGCAGCGGACGACTGCACCCTGGTCAACGCGTCCAGCGACTTCGCGCAGCTGGCCATCCAGGGGCGCAACGGCGCCGCGGTGGTGCAGAAGCTCACGGACGTCGACCTGAGCGCCATCGGGACCTACCGCTTCACCGAGGGCGTGGCCGGCGGGGTGGACTGCATCATCGCGCGCACCGGCTACACGGGGGAGGACGGCTTCGAGCTCTTCTTCCACCGCGATCACGCCGAAGTCATGTGGCACCAGGTGCTGGAGGCGGGGGCCGAGTTCGGCATCCTGCCCATCGGCCTGGGGGCCCGGGACACGCTCCGCTTGGAGATGAAGTTCTGCCTCTACGGCAACGACATCGACGAGTCGACCACCCCGCTGGAGGCTCGGCTCGGCTGGATCACCAAGTGGAAGGACAAGGACTTCATCGGGCGCGACGCGATCGCGGCGCAGGTGAAGGCCGGCATGCCGCGGGCCCTGGTGGGCTTCGAGCTGCGCGGCAAGGGCGTGGCGCGCCACGGCTACCCGGTGTGGCTGGACGGCGAGCCGCTGGGCGAGGTGACGAGCGGCGCCATGACGCCCTCGCTCGGCAAGGCGATCGGCCTGTGCTACCTCCCCCGCGACCGGGCCGCCGTCGGCCAGAGCTTTGAGGTCGAGATCCGCGGCAAGCGAGTCGCCGCGGAGGTCGTGAAGACACCGTTCTACCAGCGCCCCTACTGAGAGCCCCCCAGGGAGAGCATCCGTCATGTCCGAGATCCCCGCCAAGCTCCGCTACACCGAAGACCACGAGTGGGTCTCCGTGACCGATGGCGTCGCCACCATCGGCATCACCTTTCACGCGCAGGACCAGCTGGGCGACGTCGTCTACCTGGGCGACTTCCCCGACGAGGGCGACGGCGTCGAGCAGGGCGACGTGGTGGGCGTGGTGGAGTCCGTGAAGGCCACGTCGGACATCTACTCGCCGGTGACCGGGGAGATCGTGGAGGTCAACAGCGACCTGGACGACTCGCCCGAGCTGGTCAACAGCGACCCCTACGACGGCGGCTGGCTGATCAAGATCCGCCTGGCCGACGAGGGTGAGCTGGACGACCTGCTCAGCCCCGGCGACTACAAGGCGCTCATCGAGCAGGCCTGATCCGCGGGTCCCCGGCTGGCGACGGCCGGGGACCGCGAGGCTGCTCTACTCGACGAAGGCCTCGACGGGCGGGCAGGAGCAGACCAGGTTGCGGTCGCCCCAGGCGTTGTCCACGCGGCCCACCGCCGGCCAGAACTTGCGCTCACGCACCCAGGGTGCGGGGAACGCCGCTTCCTCACGCCCGTAGGCCCGGTCCCAGGTGTCGGCGCAGACCACCGACGAGGTGTGCGGCGCGTGGTTGAGGGGGCTGCCGCCTTCGGGCACCCGGCCCTCGGCCACGTCGCGGATCTCCTGCCGGATGCGGATCATCGCGTCGCAGAAGCGGTCCAGCTCCCCCTTCGCCTCGCTCTCCGTCGGCTCGATCATCAGGGTGCCGGGCACCGGGAACGACATGGTCGGCGCGTGGAAGCCGTAGTCCATCAGGCGCTTGGCGATGTCGTCCACGCTCACGCCGTGAGCCTTGAACATGCGGCAGTCCACGATGAACTCGTGAGCCACCCGGCCGTTCTCCCCGCGGTACAGGATGTCGTAGTGCTCGCTGAGGGTCGCGGCCATGTAGTTGGCGTTGAGCACCGCCACGCTGGTGGCCTTGCTCAGGCCCTCCTCGCCCATGAGCGCGATGTAGACCCAGGAGATGGGGAGGATGGCCGGGCTGCCCCAGGGGGCCGCGCTGACGGCGCCGATGGCCTGCTCGCCCCCGCAGGGGATCACGGGGTGCCCGGGCAGGAAGGGGGCCAGGTGCTCCACCACGCCGATGGGGCCCATGCCCGGACCGCCGCCGCCGTGAGGGATGCAGAAGGTCTTGTGCAGGTTGAGGTGGCAGACGTCCGCGCCGATGCCCGCGGGGTGCGTGAAGCCCACCTGCGCGTTCATGTTGGCGCCGTCCATGTAGACCTGGCCGCCGTGCTGGTGGATGGCCGCGCAGATGTCCCGCACGCCCGACTCGAAGACGCCGTGAGTCGACGGGTAGGTGATCATCAGCGCCGCCAGGCGGTCGGCGTGCTCGGCCGCCCGGGCCTTGAGGTCGGGGATGTCGATGTTGCCCTTGTCGTCGCAGGCCACCGCCACCACGCGCATGCCCGCCATCACCGCCGACGCGGGGTTGGTGCCGTGAGCGGAGGTGGGGATCAGGCAGACGTCGCGCTCGGTGTCCCCGCGTGAGCGGTGGTACGCGCGGATGACCAGCAGGCCCGCGTACTCGCCCTGGGAGCCGGCGTTCGGCTGCAGGCTCACGGCGTGGAAGCCCGTGATCGTGGCCAGCCAGGTCTCCAGCGTCTGGAAGAGGTGGGCGTAGCCCGCGGCCTGCTCCACCGGCGCGAAGGGGTGGATGCTGGCGAACTCCGGCCAGGTCACGGGGATCATCTCCACCGTGCCGTTGAGCTTCATGGTGCAGGAGCCCAGGGGGATCATCGACGTGGCCAGGCTCAGGTCGCGCTGCTGCAGCCGGTACAGGTAGCGGAGCATCTCGTGCTCGCTGTGGTGCTGGTGGAACACCGGGTGCGTGAGGAACGGCACGGTGCGCGCGATGCCCTCCGGCAGATCGAAGGAGGGCGTGAGCCCGTCCAGGCGCGGCACCTCACGGTCGCCGGCGAAGGCGGCCAGGAGCGCCGTTACCTCCGCCGCGTCCGTCTTCTCGTCCAGGGAGATGCCCAGGTCGCCGCCGTCGAAGCGTCGCAGGTTGAAGCCCGCGGCCAGCGCCGCCGCGAAGGGGTCGCCGTGAGCCGGACTCACGCGCAGGGTGTCGAAGAACGTGCCGCCCGCGACTCCGTGACCCAGGGCCCGCAGCCCCTCGGCCAGCGTCGTGGTCCAGCCGCGCACGCGCCGGGCGATGTCCGTGAGCCCGTCGGGGCCGTGGTACACGCCGTACATGCTGGCCATGATCGCCAGGAGCACCTGGGCGGTGCAAATGTTGGACGTCGCCTTGTCCCGCCGGATGTGCTGCTCACGCGTCTGCACCGCCAGCCGGTAGCCCTGGTTGCCCTGCGCGTCCTTGCTCACGCCGATGAGGCGGCCCGGCATCTTGCGCGTGTGCTGCTCGTGAGTCGCCATGAAGGCCGCGTGAGGCCCGCCGTAACCCAGGGGCACGCCAAAGCGCTGGGAGCTGCCGACCACGATGTCCGCGCCCCAGGCCCCCGGGGGCTCCAGCAGCGTGAGCGCCAGCAGGTCCGACGCCACGGTGACGATCACCTTGTGCTCGTGCGCCGCGTGAGCCAGGGCCCGGAAGTCGCTCACGGTGCCGTTGGTGTCCGGGTACTGCAGGAGGATGCCGAACAGGTCCTGGCCGGCGAAGTCTGCATCAGCGGGGTCGCCGACGTGGACCTGGATGCCCAGGGGCTCGGCCCGGGTCTGCACCACGGCGATGGTCTGCGGGTGGCAGGTCTCCGCGACGAAGAAGCCGGACTTCTTGTTGCGCCCGATGTTCCAGGCCATGTTCATGGCTTCGGCCGCGGCGGTGGCCTCGTCCAGGGCGGAGGCGTTGGCCAGCCCCAGGCCGCACAGCTCGGAGACCATGGTCTGGAAGTTGAGCAGCGCCTCCAGGCGGCCCTGGGCGATCTCCGCCTGGTAGGGCGTGTACTGCGTGTACCAGCCGGGGTTCTCCAGGATGTTCCGCTGGATCACGGGCGGGACGATCGTGTCGTAGTAGCCCATGCCGATGAGCGAGCGGTTGACGATGTTCCGCTCGGCGATGGTCTTCAGCTCCGCCAGGAGCTCGTGCTCGCCGCGGGGCGGACCCAGGTCCAGCCGGTGGTCCAGGCGGATCGCGCTGGGGATGGTCTGGTCCATGAGCTCGTCCAGGGAGGAGAGCCCCAGGGCGGCCAGCATGGCTTCGACCTCAGCGTCCGACGGACCGAGGTGCCGGCGGACGAAGGTGTCGGAGGGGAGGAGACGGGGGTCGATGGTCATGGGCCGATCCGGGCTGGGAGTGGCGCAGGCCTGCGTGGGCAGGGCGGCCATTTAGCACAGCGGCTCGCGGCGCGCCCCCGGGGTCCGGGCAGCGGATCAGCGGTCGTCGTCGATGACGATCTCGATCTCCGACAGGGAGAACTCGACGCTCGCTCCGCCGTGGCTGCGGTGCTCGCCGGTGTCGGCGGGGGCCAGGCCTTCGATGAGGGGGACGTTGGTGTTGCTGGTGCCGAAGTCGCGGGCCCTCACGCGGTCCATGCGGTTGGCGCGGGCGGCGGGGGAGGGGCGGCCCTTGTCCACGTTGGTGGCGCTGCGCGGGTTCTCACCCCGCAGGCCCTGGGGGACGCGCAGGGCGCCCGAGTCCAGGGAGGACTCCAGCATCGAGATCGCGCCTGTGTCCAGCTCCTCCACCGCGTCCTCTTCGAGGAAGTGGATGGTGTAGCCGCCGATGACGACGGTGTCCCCGTGGAACAGGAGCGACTTCTCCACCGGCTCCTTGTTCACGAAGGTGCCGTTCTTCGTGGTGAAGTCCTGGATCATGAAGCCGGCCACCGACTGGCGGATGACCGCGTGACGGCGGGAGACCCGCGAGTCCAGGAGCTGGATGTCCACGCCGTCCGCTCGGCCGAGCACGACGGGCCGATCGGGCAGCTGGAACACGCCCTCGAGTCGACCGCTGCGGGAGATGCTCAACTGGGCCACGGGCTTGCTGCTCCTTGCGTCTGACGTACGCCGTCGAATCCTAACCGGGATCGGAGCGGCGGTCGATGATCGACCAGCGGGTCAGCGCCCGTAGGTCTCCAGCCCGGGGAACTGCACGTTGGAGCGGGGGTCGATGCCGCTCATCTCCGCCCGGGCCGAGCCCATCATGATCGTGATGCCGAACGCGGGGATGTTGAAGGCTCCCGACTCGTTCAAGCCGGCGACGGGGGGCTCGGGGAAGGGGGCGGCCAGGGCGAAGGCCTCCTGCACCGCCGCGTCGAAGGCCGGCACGCCGCAGGACTCCAGCACGTCGGCCGCGCGCAGCACGCCGTCGTCGCCGATCATGATGTTGAGGACCACCGTGTACTTGGGCCTCCGCACGGCGATCATCGGCCGGGCGTTGGCCAGGGTCTGGTCCGCGAAGAAGGAGACGTACTGCGAGACCCGGTTGATGTAGGCCGCGAAGAGGAACTCGTGCGCGTTGAGGGCCGTCTTGTCGGCCGATGAGATGTCCGGCAGGTAGTCGTTGCTGGGCGCCCCGGCCCGTCGGCTGTCGCTGTGGGACGCGGGCACCGGCAGGTCGATGCCCTCCTTGTTGCTGCGGTCGAACAGCGACTGCCGATCGGGGAAGAGCGAGTAGCGGCCGGTCTTGAACATCTCCCGGCCCGCCGTCGCCCCCGTGGAGGGCAGCTCCTGGTTGAGGTCCTCGGCGTCCTCCTCCTGGTAGGCGTCGTCGGGGCTGTACGTGGGCGCGGTGACCAGACGGTCCAGGCGGTAGCGCGGGTCGACCGTCTCCTCCTCCACCGTGGCGTCGTACTCGGCCAGGTGATCGGCCTCCTCGGGCTTCTCCTGCACCTCGGGAGGGGCGATGTCCACGATCTGGCCCTGGGGCTCCGGGGGCTGGGGCTCGGCCACCTCCGGCTCGGGCTCCGGCACGGGAGGAGCCACCCGCAGCAGCGTGACCCGCATGGGGTCGGGCTCCGGGGGGACCGTGCGGTTCCAGAAGGTGCGATCCAGGAACCACCAGGCCAGGGGCAGGTGGATCAACAGGGCCAGCAGCAGCGCGGCTGCGATCGCGCCGGAGGACGGGGCATGTGACCTTCGGCCGCTCATCGGTCCTGGAGCATAGGTTCGCGCGAGGGCGTCGCCCAGGGCAAGGTTCGGCGCGCGCCGGATCCCGAGCGATGGCCGACCGGCACGCGGGCCGTGGGGTCGACGTGGTTCATGTTCGGGGACCCTGCAACGCCGTCAGCCCCGGGCCAGCAGCCGCTTCAGGCGATCGCGCTTGCGCCGGCCCAGGAGCTCGTCGGCCATCTTCTTGAGGGCCCGCGACGTCTTCATGCCGAACACCGTGTCCGTGACCTTGCCGCCCTGCACCACCAGGATCGTGGGCACGCCGCGCACCCCGAAGGCCTCTGCCAGGTCGGGGTGATCGTCGATGTTCACGCTGTGAAACCCGATCGGCTGGTCCCCGAAGGCGGCCGCGACGGCGGCGAAGTGCGGGGCCATGGCCCGGCAGGGGCCACACCAGGGCGCCCAGAAGTCGATCAGCGCCGGCGGGCCGTCGGGGTCCAGCGCTCCGGCCAGCTCCCCGCGGGAAGTCAGGGGGACGACCCCTTCAGCCACGGCGCCGTCGGAGGAGGCCCAGCAGGCCCAGCAGGAGCACCCCGAAGCCGTGGTTGCGGCCGGCGGTGTTCGACTCGCAGCCGTCGCACTCGATGGCGCGCCGCGAGAGCACCGGCTCCTCCCCCACGGGGCAGACCGGCTCCATCGTGCCGTACTCCAGGGGCGCGAAGCGCTCGGGCTGCGCGATGGCCATCGCCGTGAGGTAGCTGAGCGTGGCCGCCCAGAGGTGGGGGGTGGCCACCCGCTGCTCGGCGGTGTCGTTCACCCCGTCGCCGTCGGTGTCCAACGTCACGAAGACCTCGCCCACGTGGTGCGTGCCCGGCAGCGTGAAGTCCACCGCCATGCGCTCCAGGTGCTCCAGGTTCTCCACCCACTGGTCGGCGTCCGGCCGGTGCTCCCCGGTCCAGTACCGGGCCAGGCTCAGCGTCTTCTTGTTCTGGTAGGCCGCGCCCTCGCCGTTCAGCGCCACGGCGTCCGCCACCTCGGCGTGGATCGCGCTGGCGTGGTCGGCCAGGGCCTGCTCCACGAAGTCGTCCGCCGCTTCCGCGCCGCCGAACAGGTCCGCGTGAGCCTCGTCCACCCACAGGGGCGTGGGCCACAGCAGCCAGTCGCCCCGGCCTTCCCAACTTCCCGTGGTGGGGTCGTAGTACTGCTTGAGGGCGACAGCAGCCAGCTCGTGCGCGCGCGCCTCCCAGTAGGCGATGCGCTCGTCGTCCTGGCAGAGCACCCGCGCTGCGTCCGCCGCCGCCAGCAGCCCCATGCGGGTCACGTGAGTTGAGTACAGGCTCACGCTGGGGTTCGGGTTGTCGTCCTCGTTGGCGATGCAGGGCAGCAGGGCTTCCCAGTCGCCGACGTCCAGGGCTGCCTGGCGCGCCGCCGGATCCGGCACCACGCCCGCCTTGAGGTCCTGCCACACCGGGTACCAGCTGGGCTGGCCCTCGGCCGCCTCACGCCCCGCCAGCGCCGGGTGGGTCTCCGCCACGCAGGACGCGAGCAGATCGGCCCCGCGAGCGATCGCCGGCCAGGCCGCCATCAGCACGTCCCGCCGCCGGTTCGCGTTGGACGCGTAGGCCGCGTGAGTCGTGAGCTTCCAGAGCGTGAGCCCCACTTCGTCGATCTCGAAGGGGTTCAGGAAGTTGCTGGACTCCTGCCCGTCGGCCCAGAAGTTCATGAACCACGCGCCGGCCGGGGACACGATCCGGTCCTCAAGGCCCTCGAAGTCGCTGAACTGCGGCCCGCGGTTCTGCACGTCCGTGAGGAAGCGTGAGTGCGCGCTCACGGCGTCGAAGTCGCCGGCCACGTCCAGGGCCAGATCGAAGAAGGCCGAGTCCCGGGGCCAGTCGAGGTGGTAGCCGGGCTGGCGGCTGATCGAGGCCACGATGGCGCCGCGCTCACGGTCGGTGCCCTGCGCCAACGCGATGAGCGTGCGTTCGGAGAAGGCCTGCAGGTCCTCCCCCAGGTTGGTGGGCACCCGCAGGGCGCTCAACCACTGCTGCCAGGCGGCTTCGCTGCGGTCCAGGGCGGAGTCGAAGGTCCCCCGGGCCGTGTCGGCCAGCGCGAGGGCGTCGGTGCGGCTCCCCTGCACGGCCAGGGCCTGGTCCAGGTCGACGGTCACCAGCGACCCGGTGGCCCCCAGGTCCACGTCCCAGGCCAGCACCGCGTCCGTCTGGCAGGCGCCGAGGGGGGAGCGATCGAGCGCTCCGTCCTGCGCGTCCTGCCAAGCCGGTTGCGGCTGCCAGGCCCAGGCCGAGCCGCCGGGGCAGACGCGAGTCCGGTCCCAGCCCACCGTGAAGTCGTCCGGGTGCGTGGCACCCATCAGGGCGAGGAAGACGCCGTCCTGGATGCCGTCGGCCAGGGTGCTCGCCGCGGTCAGCCCCTCGCCCGCCCACGAGGCAGCGTCCCAGTCGCCGCCCATGAGGGGCGAGAGCAAGCTGGTGTCCCGCTCGGTGGGCGAGAAGTGGACCAGGGCGTTGGCCTGGGGGTCCCAGAAGGCGGCGAAGTCGTGCGCGTCGTCGTCCGTCTCCGAGGGCGGGAAGGCGGGCACGTCGGCTACGTCCTCCACGCGGTCCTGCTGGGGCGCGAAGTTGGCGTAGAGCAGGTAGCGCACCCGGCGCACGTTGGAGCCGGCGTCCCGCTGCACGGTGGCCCGGCGGTGGAGCACGTCTGTCTCCCGGTCGACGAAGGTCGTCTCGAAGACCGACAGGCCGGTGCCCGGCAACCGCGCGCTCTGCACCAGGGCCGGCGACGCGTTGGTGCGGTACTGCTGGCTGTGCTCCCAGGCGTCGTCCCGGATCCAGCTGATGTACGGCGCGCCGTCCTCGGGCTCGATCCACAGCCCGGCGAACAGCCCGCGATCCTCCGCGGCGCCGAAGCGGGGCAGGTCGCGCGCGCCAGGGCCCGCGGCCGTCTGGTGATCCATCTGGTCGTGGAAGCTGGGCGACGGCCAGCTCAGCACGGTCAGCTCACCCCGGGCGGAGATCCCGGCGGTCAGCCCGCCGTTGCCGGTCATGGCCGAGACGGCGCTAACGCCGAACTGGCGTTCGATCCGGTCGATGGACTGTGCCGTGGCCAGGGAGGGCAGGGCCACGAGGGCGGCGGCGAGGGGGAGGAAGCGGGTCATGATGTCGTCCTGGCCAGCAGCAGGCCGGCAAAGCTGCGCCCTTGTACCCGCGATCGCCGCGTTCGTCTCCCGCTCCGCACGGGCGCGCGTCGGAGTGGGGGCCCCCGCGGGACGTGAGAAGCCTCACCCGGCTCGCCCCCGGGGGTGCGGTCTGGGATGCTTCAACCCGTGACCACCGCCGATCCATCCCCCCTTTCTGACCTGGCGGCTCCGAGGCGCGCTGAGCCCGGCTCCCCGGCGGCGGAGGGGGTAGAAGCCGTCTTCGAGGACGACCCGCTCCGGCTGCACGCCGCGATCCGCGCGGGATCGCAGGGCGCGGGGCTCGAGCCGCTGCTGGACGCTGCGGTGGGCGCCTGGCTCGACCGACGCGGGGTCGGCGGGACGACCGGGGCGAACGCGCTGTTGACCCTCTTCGCCGCCCGCGACCTGGGCCGTCACGACCCGATGCTGGCCCTGCCGGCCGCCGTCGCCTCCCTGGGCTTTCTCCGCTTCGCCGCCGGCACCCGCCCCGCCAGCTCCTCCCTCCCGCTCGCCGACTCCCTGCACACCTGGGCCGACTGGGGCCAGGACGCCCTGCTCTTCGCTGCCCTGGAGCGATGGAGGGGCAACGTCTACGCGGGCTCCCCCGAGCTCGCGGCCCAGGCCTGCAGGCAGGTGGCGGCGAAGCCGAACCTCAGGAGCCTGCGCGGCCTCCTCCTCGCCACCCACGTCGCAGGCGCGCACGCAGCGGCGGCGGCGCGGGTGGCGGCCTTCCTGGACGATCCGCGCTCCGGTCCTCCTCTCGCTGCTGCGCCGCCGCCGGATCCGGCTCCCAGGGAGCTCGTATGGGAGGCGGTGGAGCGCGCCGCCCGGCTGGATCCCAGACCCACCCTGGGACACGCGATGCAGGCTGCGGCGGCCTGGTCACGACTGCGCGCGCTGGACGACCTGCCCCCCGGCTGGGCCGACGCGGCGCTCCTCACCACCGCCGGCACCTGGCCGCGGCTGGAGCGCTCCTGGCGCACATTCCTCAGCGCTTCTCCAGGATGATTGCGCAGCACAAGGGATTGCCGGCCGAGGCCCCTTCGTATAGGTTGCGACCGCGAACTATTGCGTGCAGCAAGGAACTGTCCGGTGATCGATACGAAGAGCCAGTTGAGCCTGTTCGGCAAAGCCCGTCGGCCCGCGCCCGACGAGGCTCCCACGGCTCCGACGGCCTCCCTTCCTGAGGCCCCGCCCGAGCCCCCGGTCGCCGCGGTTCCGCCGCCCCCCGCCGCGGTTCCGCCGCCCCCCGCCGCGGTTCCGCCGCCCCCAGC
>CALCXL010000609.1 GCA_937907595.1 uncultured Pseudomonadota bacterium | reverse complement strand
ACCCGGACAAGCCCATGGTGGCCTGCGTCTTCAGCAACGAGGACTGGGCCCTGCCGGACAGCTTCCTGGCGGACTTCCTGTACGGGAAGCCGGACTACCACTTCACCTGGACGACGCACGGCGGCCGCACGGAGCGTCTCAAGACCTTCCAGCGGAGCTCGGCGAAGTACGGCGTGTTCGTGGGCGAGCAGTACGAGCGGGTCTCCGCCGTGGTGATGGCGGACAAGGAGTGGGAGCGCGACAAGGTCGTCTTCAGCCTGCGCGTCCTGCACAACCCCTGGGCCCGCAACCCGTTGCCGCCCGGCTACTTCGAGCAGTTCGCGCAGTACCGGATCATCGACCGCGAAGGCGAAGAGCTCCACCTGGCCTGGAACAACCAGCACCGCACCCGCTTCCGCCTCCCGTAGCGGCCTGGGAGCCGGCGCGCTCCCCCGATCGCCTCAGTTCAGGGGGAGCAGATCGCCCGGCCAGGCGGCCACGGGCACGTGCACCAGCAGGAACGGCAGGCAGGCCTCGACGCCGTCGCGGCAGGGCCCGCAGCCCTCGCCAAGCTCCTCCAGATCCGCGGCGCAGAGGTCCCCCAGGGCCGGCATGGCCTCCCGGGTGTCCCAGCGTCCCTGCAGCCACAGGCCGTCCAGGGCGCCGCCCCCGGGCCGCACCCCGCCGCCCAGGACCGCGTCCTCCAGGACCAGGGGGAGGTTGGCCAGGCGCAGCCGCAGGTCGCTGGGCTCCGTGGAGAAGTGCGGATCGGCCCACTCCAGGCCCAGGTCCACCGTCGGGCGGGAGGCGTCCTGCACGCCGTCGGCCGCGTCGCCGGACCAGGCGCCGAGGCGCAGCCCGTTCGGGCCGGAGTCAGCGTCCGAGAGCAGGCGAAGGGCCAGCTTGAGCGCGTCGAACTCGACATCCAGCGGCTCCAGGCCCGCCGCCGGATCCAGCAGCGCCCCCTGGGAGGCGAGCGCCGCGCCGCTGAGGTCCGCCACGTCGTCGCCGACCGCGGTCCCGGTGGAGGACGTGGTGAAGGACCACTCGCGGTTGCCGTCGTCGGTCTCCATCAGGGCGGTGTAGCGGGCGTTGGACACCAGGGGCTGGTCGGGGCGCAGGCGCAGCTGGCGGTATTCCCGGTGGCGGGTGAGCTCGCCGGCGACGGCCTGGCCGCTTTGGGTGGTGAGCTCCAGGGTCGCCTCGGGCGCGCTGCAGGCGACCTGGCCCAGTACCCAGCCGCCGACGTAGACGCTGACCTCGCCGTCCGAGGGCACCAGGCGCGCGACCCGCTGCTCTTCGCAGTCGCTGCGGATCCACACGCCATCGGGGTCGTAGCGGTCGCAGCCGGCCAGGCTCAACAGCAGCGCGCCCAGGACTGCCTGATGGCGTCGCGGCGCGAACGGGGCGGTGGGCGGGGCGGTGGGAGGGCGTCGCAAGGGGCGAATGCTAGCATTCACGCCGTGCCGATCCGCCCCCGCCGCGCCCTGTTCCTCGGGCTTTGCCTGACCGCCTGCGGGGCTGCCGATCCGCCGCCCGAGCCGCCCACGCCCGCCGTGGCGGTCCCGGCCCCCACGCCCACGCCCAGCCCGCTGCCCCCGGTGGTCGCCGACCTGCACGTGGACACGGTGACGGCGATGTTGAGCGGCGAGGTCGGCTGGGACGCGTCAGCCCTGGAGGCGTCGCTCCCCCGCATGCAGGCGGGCGGCGTCAACGTGGTCGTGGAGGCCCTGTGGATCGAACGGGGGGTGGACGATCCCTTCGGACGGGCGGTGCAGAAGCTCAAGCGCGTGCGCAGCGCGGTGCTGCAGAGCCAGCGCCAGGCGGCGATCGTCACCTCGCCCGGTCAGCTGGAGGCGGTGCTGCGCGAGGGGCGCCTGGCCGTGGTGCTGGCGCTGGAGGGCGGCACGGCGCTGGTGGAGGGCGAGCCGGCGCTGGCCGAGCTGCGCAAGCTGGGCGTGTCCATGTTCGGCCTGACCTGGAGCGAGTCCTCCCCCCTGGCGGACAGCTCGGCGGAGCCCCGGAGCCCGGGCGGGCTCACCGACGCGGGGCGGGCGGCGGTGGCCTGGTGCAACAGCAGGGGCGTGATGATCGACGTGTCGCACATGTCCGACGAGGCCACGGGGCAGACGGTGCAGGCGTCGACGGCGCCGGTGATCGCGTCCCACAGCAACGCCCGGGCCCGCTGCGACGTGCCCCGCAACCTGCCCGAGCCCCTGCTGCAGGCCATCGCCGGGCGGGGGGGCCTGGTCGGCGCGATGTTCCACGGCCCCTACGTGCGGGTGGATCGCAAGGCGTCGCGCCCGGACGTGGTGTCGATGATCCGGTCGATGGTCGGCTCCATCGGCGCGGCCCACGTGGGCATCGGCTCGGACTGGGACGGGATCATCCAGGCGCCGGTGGGGCTGGAGTCGGCGGACGATCTGCCCGCGCTGCGCTCGGATCTGCTGGCCGCGGGGCTGGACGCCGAGCAGGTGGCGGCGATCTCTGGCGGCAACTTCCTGCGCTTCTGGCAGGCGGTCTGGGCCGCGCGGGAGGACCCGAGCGGGGCTGGGAGCGACGCTCCGTGACCTAGCAGAGGAACGAGGAAGCGAGCGAGGAGGGGCGCTGATCGAGGGAGGCGGGGTCTGCCCGACGATCGGTCGCTAGTGGGGAAAGTAGCTGCGGCTCATGCAATAGGCCCGCGGCTTCCCGCCGTCCACGACCAAGCTGCCGCAGCCGTCGCAATCCACCGCGCCGTCCCAGGTGAGCGTCGCCTCGTACAGGAGTTCCCCCTCGGGGGCGTCGAAGCCCTGCACGGTGATCTCGCCCCAGCGCGGCTCGAGGTGGCAGCCGGGATTCACGGGGGTGTCGACGCAGGCCTCCTTCTCCGGGTCCCAGTTCCCCCTGGCGCCCGAAGCCGAGTGCCAGTCGAGCGCGAACGAGATGAGCAGGGGGCGCGTGGTGAGCCCTCGGTGGATCTCTCCCTCGGCGGTGGCGCTCCGACCGAAGGTGGTCGAGCTGCACGGCGTCGAGAGCGTGCTTGAGCTGCCCTGGTGCCACCCGGCCTCCCAGCGGTGGACCGAGAGCCCCGCCGGGAGCGGCCAGAGGGAGGCCGAC
>CALCXL010000608.1 GCA_937907595.1 uncultured Pseudomonadota bacterium | reverse complement strand
CGACGACGACGACACGGTCTCCGACGACGACGACACGGTCTCCGACGACGACGACACGGTCTCCGACGACGACGACTCCACCCCCGTCCCCCTGACCTGCGGCTGGAACGCGCAGTCCGACGGCCTGGGGGGCTGCGAGTGCCTCGGCTTCTACGACCTGTGCAGCAACGATCCAGCGGAAGTCGACTGCTGCGCGCTGTGGACGGACACCTTCGCGGTCGAGCTGATCGAGGCCTACATCGTCCCCTTCAACCCCGCCACCAGCGAGCCCTGGGACTGGGACGGCACGATCCCCACGGGCCTGCTCGACGGCATCGCACAGGTCGAGTCGGTGGTGCCCTCGGTCTCCGACTACGCCGACCTCATCGATGCCGCGGCGCTGTACGCCCCGGATCTTCTGACGGGCACGACCCCGCCGGACCCCTTCGTGGAGCTGGCCTTCTTCACCACGGTCGCGTCCACCTCCACCGTGGAGGCCAACGCCTACGACCCCTACTGGGCCTGGAGCCAGACGGTGCTCCTGGCGCCCAGCGACGTCATCTACTGGGACTTCATCGACGAGGACCTCTTCTTCCACGACGCCATCGGCAGCGTGCCCATGACGCTGGAGGCGCTGCAGACGGTGGCCGGTCGGGGCCCCGTGTCCTTTCTGACCTACGACGGCGTCTACGAGGCGGTCTTCGAGGTCACGCCCCTGTAGACGCCCCGAGCGCTATTCGACGGGCTCGCTGTCCACCTCGACCTCGTCGTCGTCGTCGTCCCGTTCGATCTCCAGCTTGACCTCCGCCAGCATCGCCGCCGCCGCGCCCAAGGCCGCCAATACGGGCGCCGCCAGGGCCACCGCGCCGCCCACGACCGCCGCGCCGGTCAGGGGCACCTCCAGCAGCACGCGGCCGGCCTTGTTCCGCAGGATCACCCGCCGGGCGTTGCCCTGGGCCACCAGGTCCTGGACGAAGTCGACGAGCTCGTGCCCGGCCAGCTCGATCTCTTCGGTGATGGTGCGCTTCTTCTTCTGGGGGTCCATGTTCGCTCCCTGGGTTGGATGAGCAGTCTGCTCTCCGTGTTGTGGCTCGCCATGACGGACCGGGGTTTGCCGTGCATCCTGCCGGCTCGATGCCCCTGAAACTCCGCCTGGTCCTGTGGTACGCGCTGGCCGTGGGATCCATTGGATCCCTGCATCCTTTTCTGGCCCTGGCCCTGGAGCGGGCGGGGGCCAGCGGGCGCGCCTCGTCGCTCCTGTTCACGCTCTTCCCCCTCGGCTTTCTCTTCGCGGGCCCCATCTGGGGCTGGGTGGCCGACCGCACGGGCCGCCCCACCACGGTGCTGCGCCTGTCCGCCGCGCTGTGCTTTGCCTCCGTGCTGGCCGCCGCTGCGACCTCGGACTGGCGCTTCCTGGTCCCGTCGCTCGCCGCCCTGGCCCTGTGCCGCGCCCCCATGATCCCCCTGGTCGACGTGTTGACCGTCAAGAGCCTGGGCGCCAACAGCGACGCCTACGGCCGGGTGCGCATGTGGGGCTCCGTCGCCTTCATCGGGTCGGTGTGGGTGGTGGGCCAGCAGGTGGAGGCCTCCTGGCGGGCCCCGCTGTACGGCAACGCCCTGCTCCTGGGTGGCGCCTGCCTGCTGACCTGGTTCCTGCCCGAGCTCCCCCGGCCGGAGTCCCCCGTCAAGCCGGAGATCGGCCCCCTGGTCCGCCACCCCATGCTGCGGCTGCTGGCCCTGGTCGCGGTGCTGCACGGCCTGACCGTCTCCTCCTACGACTACATGTTCTCCCTGCACGTCGATCGGCTGGGGCTGCCGGCGTCGGTGACCAGCGCGGCGTTCGTCTGCGGCGTGGCGGCCGAGGTCGTGGTCCTGGCCGCGGCGCCCTGGCTGCTGCGGGTGGTGGGCGCGCGTCGCCTGCTGCTCATCGGCGTGGCCTCGGGGGTGCCGCGCTTCGCGGTGATGGCGACGGTCACCGATCCGGTCGTGCTGGCCGGCATCCAGGTCCTGCACGGGCTCGGCTTCGGCGCGTGGTGGGTGGGCGTGGTGGCCACGCTGGCCCTGGAGGCGCCCCCCCTGCTGCGCAACTCCGCCCAGACCCTGCTCATGTCGGCCAACTACGGCCTGGGTCCCCTGGCGGCCCTGGGGCTGGCGGCCCTGCTCGTCGATGGGCCGGGGACCTCCACGCTCTACGGGGTGGCCGCGGTGCTTTCGGCGACGGCCTTCGTCCTGGCGATCTACGCCCTGTCGCCGCGCCGTCGATCACCACCGCTTACAAACGCGAACGGTCCCTGATCGACCCAGCACCCATGTTCATGGTGCAGCCGGGACCGCCGCCCCCGGCTGCAGACAAGGAGCCGCCATGAACGACACCGCCTTCGACACGCCCCCCGTCCTCCTGCGCCCCGCCGTGGACGACGCCTTCTTTGGCCGCGGCGACTTCGAGCTGCTGCAGGAGGAGTACCGCGCCGTGGTCCGGGTCCGACCCCGCGGCCGCAGCCACCCCGCTCATGCCCTGCCGCCGCTCCTGGAGGACATGCCCACCCAACCCCTGGAGGTCGCCCTGCCCGGCGTCGCCGCCCCCTGGCGCCTGCCCGAGGACCTCATCCCCACCGAATGGATGGGCCTGCCCAGCCCCCTGGAGGTGCTGCCCCGCGCCGCCATGGAGGCGCCGTCGCGCCGCCGGGATCAGGCGACCGGGCAGGTCACGGCCCGCCACCGCGTGGGCACCTTCCCCGCCTTCACCGACCCGCTGACCGTGACCTGGGACGGCATCAGCGTCGCCCCCTGGGAGGACGAGTCCGTGCCGCGCTGGCGCACCGTCGACCTGCTGGGCCTGCCCGCGATCGTCACGGCGGCGGCGGCGCTCTGGGCGGCGGTGGCCCTGTTCGCCTGAGCGCGTCGACCCGCGCTACTGGGGCCCCGCGCTGCGCCCCTTCCAGGACACCGGCTTCATCCACCCGCGGCCGATGAAGACGCTGTGCAGCACGATGCCGGCCGTGACCAGGGCGGCCAGGGGCTGCAGCCACGGCGACCACCAGGGGGCGGGCGTGAACGAGCGCGTGCTGTAGCGAAAGGCCAGCATCCAGCCCACGGCGGCCAGGGCGAAGGCCGCCGACGTCACATCGCCCCGCCACAGCAGCCAGGGCGCGGCCAAGGCGGGCAGCACCGACGTCAGCAGCAGGTACAGGACCAGCCCCAGCAGCCAGCCGGTCTGCTGCTTGCCGGCGGCGAAGAAGTTCTTGGCGAAGCCGGCCCAGATCGCGCCCAGGGAGTCGTACATGCGGACCTGCATGAGGCCGCGGCTCTGGAACATGCGGTGGCGCAGGTGGCCGGCGGGGGGGTGGAACTTCACCGCGCGGCCCAGGGAGACGTCGTCGATGACGGACTCGCGGATGGCCTCGTGGCCGCCGACGCGGTCGTAGGCCCAGCGCTCGATCAGCACGAACTGGCCGTTGGCGATGCAGTCGTCCAGGGCCTCGTCGTTGACCCGGCTCAGGGGGGAGAAGACGGCGATGAGGTCGCCGATGAAGGGCATGCAGACGTGCTCCCAGAAGCTGCGCGTGTCCAGCTGACCGAACCAGCTGACCATGTGGGCCTCGTGGTGGCGGGCGGCGCGCAGGGCCGTGGACAGGGCCGCGGGGTGCAGGCGCACGTCGGCGTCGACGAAGAGCAGCCAGTCCCCCCGAGCCTCCTGCTGGGCGCGCCAGACCGCGGCCGACTTGCCGATCCAGCCCGGCGGGGGGCCCTCGCCCCGGATCACCCGCAGGCGATCGTCCCCGGCGGAGCGGGCGATGTCGCCGGTGCCGTCGTCGGAGCCGTCGTCGACCAGGATCAGCTCCAGCAGCCCGGGGTGGTCCTGGGCCAGCACGTCGCGCACGCAGTCGGCGATGACCGCGGCCTCGTTCCGGGCGGGGATGCAGACCGAGACGGTGGCGTCGATGGGCTCGTCGCCGTACTCGCCGGGCTCCAGCAGGAAGCGGCGGGCGGCGAAGCGGGCCCGGGTGACCACGATGCGGATCAGCCAGTAGGCGCCCAACAGGGCCAGCGCGGGGATCCAGGGGGACATGGACCAAGGCTACCGGAGCCGCGGACCCGCCCCCCCAAAGGGGTGTACATTCCCGCCGCCTCATGGACCGACCCCCCACCAACGAAGACCTCGGCGAGCGCAAGGACTCCTGGCCCGTGATGGTCGGCGGCACCGCGCTGCTGTTCGTGGCCCTCATCTTCGTGGTGCCGCGGGTGATGAAGTTCGTGGCCGGTCCCATGGAGGACAACGCGCACGAGCACCTGCTGCTGCAGTCCGCCGGCCACATGAAGCAGGTGGAGACCCGCCTCATCGCCTTCCACGCCCAGTACGGCCGCTACCCCGCCGGATACAAGGGCCTGGACATGCTGGTCTGGCCCGAGGACGCCGGCAGCCCGCCGCCCTGGGCGGTGACCAAGCGCAACATCCTGATGGACGGCTGGGCCCGGCCGCTGATCTACAAGAACCTGGATCCGGGCGCGGCGCACCCCTTCGAGCTCAGCTGCCTGGGCCGGGACGGTCGCCCCGGCGGCGAGGGCCCGGACCGCGACATCACCAACTGGGACTGGCCCAGCCGGGTCGAGGCGCCGTGGCCGGTGGAGGAGCCGATGGGGGCCACCCCCGCCCCGTCGCCCACCGCTCCCATCGACGGGATGGCCCCCGTCGATCAGGCCGCCCCGGACGCGCCTGCGCCCTGATCGGGCACGCGGACGCCCCCTGGGGAGGACTCCTTTCCGCATGAGGCGCTATCGTCCCGATCTGAGGAGAGGCCCGTGCGATCCCTGCTGACCCTGCTGTCCCTGCTGCTGTTGCCCACCGCCGCCCACGCCGACACCGCCCGGGTGCAGGCATTGGGGGACGCTGACCTCTTCACCGAGGACAGCAGCAACGCCTTCACCAACCCCGCGCTCATGGCCCGGTACAGCAACCGCGCCTGGTTCTCCCTGGGCGTGGAGGTGCCGGCGCTGACGCCCGAGGGCGTGGCCACCACCCGCATCTCGCCGTTGGGCGGCGCGGCGGTGCGCATCAAGAAGGTGGTCACCCTGGGCGTCGTGCTCAACCGGGACCCGCAGCTCTACGGCTTCGGCAACGCGCTGTGGCCGGTGATGACGCAGTACATGCCCCAGGGCCCCGGCGGCCTGCTCGCGGGCCCCGCCGGTCCCACGGAGACCACAGCGCCCCTGGTCTTTCCCCTGGACGTGTTCATCGCGGCGGGCGACCAGTACTCGCCCCTGCGCGTGGGCTTGAACCTGTACTACGCCGGCGGCAACACCCGGGACTGGGGCATCGACGACAACGACCGCGACGACCTGGAAGACGTCACGATCGTGCGCAAGGAGACCCACCTCTTCAACGCCACCCTGGGCGTGTCGGGCGGCTCCATCGCCGACCGCGTGCGGCCCGAGGGCTGGGTGCGCGTGGGCTTCGCCAGCGCCTGGCACGACGAGCAGGGCACGGTGGAGACGTCGAGCACGGCCAGCGAGCCCAGCGTGGACCGCATCCTGTCCATGGACCGGGACCTGCGCGTGGGCGGCGGCTTCCGCGTGCACATCGGCGACGCGGACCGCGGCATCTCCGTGACCCCGGGTTTCCAGTACGACTTCGCCAACGGCGCGTTCCGCTTCGACGACAACCTGGTCAACCCCGACGGCCCCGACGAGCTGGCCCTGCGCGACGTCACGGCCCACGACGGCCGGGCGGGGGTGGGGCTCACCTACCGCACGGACGACCTGCTGGTGCGGGGAGCCGTGGCGCTGCGGGTGCGGGCGCTGTCGCGCACCGACGACCTGGACGCTGGCGACGACGGCATCGAGCGCTTCACCTTCGAGGGGATCGATCTGGCGGTGCCGGAGATCAGCCTGGGGGCCGAGTACCGCGTGCACCCCGTCGTCATCCTGCGCGCCGGCATCCGCTCGACGGTGGTGGGCGGCCGCACGATCACCACCACGAAGGCGGCCGAGGGCAACCCCGACGCGCCGTTTGAGTACGACGTGGTGCAGCGCATCGACGTGGCCCCGGTGGCGGCGACGCTGTCGGCCAGCGGCGGCATCGGCCTGCACATCAAGCGCTTCCAGGCGGACCTGATCGTGGGCAGCCTCTTCGTGGGCAGCGCCACCGGCACCCCGGACCTCTTCTCGCGGATCGACCTGGCGTTCGACTTCGACTGAGCGGTCGGCAGGCAGTTTGGGTACGGTAGGCACCAGGGAATAGAGGGTCCGGTGCGCTTGGTCTTGATGATGCTTTCTGGGGTGCGCGCAGGCGAGCGAGTCGTCGTGGAGCGCCTGCCGTTTCGAATCGGTCGGGGGGAGGAGAACGACCTCCCCCTGGACGAGGTCGATCACGTCTCCACCGCCCACGGCGAGCTGCGCCACGCGGCCGACGGCACGTTCCAGTACGTCGACCTGGGCTCCACCAACGGTTCAGCCGTGCGCCGGGCGGGGGCCACGGGCTTCCTGGACCTGCGGGGCTACCGCCGCCGCGCGGACAACCTGCAGCCCGGGGACGAGCTGCACCTGGGCGACCCCACGGCGCCGTTCCGCATCGCGGTGGTGTTCGAGCAGGACGTGCCCGACGTCCCGTCGACCGACCTGTCCTCGGAGCAGGGCAGCGCGGTGGACACGCTGGGCTCGGCCTTCGACGCGCCGGATCCCTCGATGGAGACCATGCGCGCGCCCACGGAGTCGTCCCGGGCCACCGCGGAGGAGATCGACCGCGGCCACCTGCCGCCGCTGCTGACCCAGGGGGACGAGCTGGTGCCCCTGGAGCAGGCCCTCCGGGCGGTGAAGCTGGCCCAGACCCGCGAGGCCCTGGTGCGCGGCGAGGGCGACCGATCGGTGGCCGCGGAGCTTCTGGGCATCGACATGGACCGCATGCTGGACCTGTTGATGGAGCTGGGCCTGTCCTGATCGCCACCAACTCGGCCCCCTTGGCGGATCGCCCGCGCCGCGGATAGGCTTCGGCCGCCCGGGGGAGAATCGGGCACCCCAAGACCACCTGAGAGGCCCGCAATGCGCTCCAAGCTGATCGTCGAATCGATGCTCGCCAACGGCATGCTCGATGTCGACCGCCACAACCCCAACGACTTCATCACCTACACCACCAAGGCCACCAAGCTGCTGGAGGCAGCCCTGGCCGACGTGACCCAGCACGAGGATGTTGCGGACGTGGTGGCGGCGATGTTCGACGCGAAGTTCTGCACCTCGGCCGCGCAGCAGGATCCCAGCGAGTGGATCATGTTCGCCGAGGCCGCGATCGCCGAGCTCAAGGTCGTCTGAGGGAGCCCCCGCGGCGCCCCCTCTCGAGGGCGCCGACGGAGCCCGCGATCAGTGCGCGGCGGCCTTGCCCTTGGGCTTGGCGTTCCAGACCCGGGTCGCCAGCAGGGTGCCGATCAGCGCCATGGGCACCATGGCCAGGGGCCAGCCGATCCAGTTCTCCGGCTGCGTGGCGGGGCCGATGATCTTGTCGGCGGCGTCGAGCTGCTCCTCGGGCAGGATCATCCCGTAGGTCAGGGCCATGACCCCGGTGCCCAGGTAGACGAAGCCGTCGATGATGCCCACGGCCACGCCCACGTTCTTCTTGCCGCCGAAGTCCATGGACGCGGTGCCCGAGAGCATGCCGTGCACGCCGATGACGGCCATGGACATGAAGACCACCAGCCAGCCCACGATCGCCGTGTCGTACAGGAAGACCAGCGCGACGGAGCAGACGAGCATCACGGCGTAGAGGATGGCGGCGACGGGCCCGCGGCGGCTCTGGAAGAGGTGGTCGGAGATGGAGCCGGCGAAGACGCCGCCCATGATCCCCGCGCAGCACAGGAGCAGGCCCCAGTTGTCGTAGACGAAGCTGTCCTTGAAGCCGAGCATGGAGTCGGTCTGCTTC
>CALCXL010000607.1 GCA_937907595.1 uncultured Pseudomonadota bacterium | reverse complement strand
CCTTGGGGGTCAACGGCGCGCCCCTGCACCGTGGCAGCGGCGAGCCACCCGGCTACAATCCCGGGCCGCCCCAATGGAGCTCCCCATCCCCGACGTTCCCTTTCTCAGCCTCATCATTCCCGCCTGGAACGAGGAGGACCGCCTTCCCGAGACGCTGCCCCGCGCCTTGGCCTGGCTTCGCCAGCAGCCCTTCACCTGGGAGGTGCGCGTGGTGGACGACGGCTCCACGGATCGCACGGCGGCGGTGGTGGAGGAGCTCGCCCAGGCGGAGCCGCGGCTGCTGGTCCAGCGGGAGGAGCACCGGGGCAAGGGCGGCGCGGTGCGGGCCGGCATGTTGGCCTCGCGCGCGGAGTATCGATTCCTGGCCGACGCCGACTTCTCCATGCCGGTGCAGGAGGTCGCGCGCTTCCTTCCGCCCTACCTGGTCGGCGCGGACGTGGCCATCGGCACCCGGGAGGGTCCGGGCGCCATCCGGGTGGGGGAGCCGCACCGTCGACACCTGATGGGTCGGGTCTTCAACACGCTGATCCAGGCCCTGCTGCTGCCGGGCATCGCCGACAGCCAGTGCGGCTTCAAGTGCTTCTCTGGCCGCGCCGCCGACGCCCTGTTCCCCCGCCAGGGCGTGGACGGCTTCGCGTTCGACGTGGAGATCCTGCATCTGGCGCGCTTGGACGGCTTCGCGATCGTGGAGGTGCCCATCACCTGGCACTACATGGAGGCCAGCAAGATCAGCCCGGTGCGGGACACCGTCCGCATGGTGCAGGAGGTCTTGCGGGTTCGGGCCGCTCACGCCGGTCGGCGGTGAACGTGCCCCCGGGCCCCGGCCTCCGCGCCTGGCCTGGGGTGATCGGGCACCCGGCCCAGCGGTTCGCCGCCCTGGCCTGCCTGGCATCGGTCGCGCTGGCGTCCCTGGGACCCCTGGCGGAGGCGGTGCCGGCCTTCCTCACGATCTACGTGGCGTGGCTGTTCGGGCTGCTGTGGCTCGCCCGGCGCCGCCCGGCGCTGCGTGGGTCGGCGATCCTGCTGTGGGCGCTACTGCTCCGGCTCCCGCTGCTCCTGGGGCCGGCGCCCTCCCTCTCCGACGACATCCACCGCTACGTCTGGGAGGGCCGCGTCCTGGCCCAGGGCGACGATCCCTGGGACCTGGCCCCCGACGATCCGCAGCTGCTCCGCCTGCGGGCCCAGGCGCCGGAGTGGGCCTCCGTCAACCACCGGGAGCTGCCCGCGATCTACCCCCCGGTGACCCAGGGGTTCTTCGCCGCGCTGGTCGCCGCCGGCCTGGATCGGGTGGGCGCCTTCCGCGCCGCGCTGGTGGCGGTGGATCTGCTGCTGATCGCCGTGCTGCTGGCGCTGCTGCGCGCCCGCGGCCGGCCGAGCGGCGGCGCGATCCTCTACGCCTGGCACCCCCTGGTGGTGGTGGAGGTGGCCTCGTCGGGGCACTACGAGCCCCTCGCCCTGCTGCCCCTGGCCGCGGGCCTGCTGCTCTGGGAACGGGGTCGGGCCGAGGCCTGGCTGGCCTGGGGGCTCGCGTTCGGCACCAAGCTGCTGGGCGCCGCCCCCGCCTGGTTCGCCGTTCGCCGCCTGCAGGCCTCGGGGCGCATGGACCTGGCCTGGCGGGGCCTGCTGGCGACGGCCCTGGTGGCGTTGCTGCCCGCGCTGCCCTTCGCCCTGGACGGCAGCCCGCCCACGGGCTCCCTGGGCACCTACGTGGAGCACTGGGGCCACAACGCCTTCGTGCACGCCCTCCTGACGCCCGCGCTGGGCTACCACCCCGCGCGGCTGGTGGTGGCCGGGGTCTTCGTGGGGTGGGCGGCGCTGCTGACGTGGCGCGCGCCCCGGCCGGCCGAGGGCTTCGCGCTGCTCTTCGTCGGGCTGGTGGTGCTCAGCCCCGTCGTGCACCCCTGGTACGGGCTGTGGCTGGTGCTCTTCCTGCCCCTGTTTCCCCGGCTCGATCTGGCCCTGATCAGCGGCCTCCTGCCGCTTTCGTACCTGGCGTGGACGACGCAACAGGGCGGGGGACCCTGGCAGGCGCCGGCGTGGGTGCCATGGGTCGAGTACGGGGCGCCGGCTGCAGCGTGGGCGCTCTGGTGCCGGCGCCGCTACCGGCTCTGACCGGCCGGGCGTCGGGGAGCAGGGAGCCGAAGCCGAGCACCCCGAAGCCGGCCGCAAAGAGCAGCAGGAAGGGCATCGACAGCCACAGCCCCGCGCTCGCAGCCAGCAGCGCCGCCCCGGTGTAGTAGAGGCAGCCCGCGATCTCCACGAGCACCTGCGCCCCGATGCGGGGCCGGTAGCGCGTTGTGTTTCCCCCATCACCCGCCTTGGGGGTGCGCACGAAGGGGCTGCGGTGGCCGCGCAGGGCCTGCCAGACGGCGCGCGCCTGGTTGGGCGTCAGGCTGGCCCCCAGGCCCAGGACGAAGGGCACCAGGGGGAGCTTCCAGGCCCAGGTGCTGCGATCCACCTCGCGCTCGGCCAGGGCGTAGAAGGCCATCAGGTTGAGGGTGGCGAAGACGAAGACGGGCAGGTCCACCGCCAGGCCGATCCACAGGGGGCTGTCCTGGCGCAGGCCGATGGCCAGGGGCAGCACGAGCAGCAGCACGACCATCAGGGGGTAGGCCAGGTTGTTGCCCATGTGGAAGCTGGCTTCCAGCTTCTGGGCCAGGGGGAGCGGGGCCCGCCAGATCCGGGGCAGCAGCTTGAAAGCGCACTGGATCGATCCCTTCGCCCACCGGTGCTGCTGGCTCTTGAAGGCCCGCGGGTCCGTGGGAAGCTCCGCGGGGACCTCCAGCGACTGCAGGTAGACGAAGCGCCAGCCCTCCAGCTGGGCGCGGTAGCTCAGGTCAAGGTCCTCGGTGAGGGTGTCCCCCTGCCAGCCCCCGGCGTCGACGATCGCCTGACGCCGCCAGATCCCGGCGGTTCCGTTGAAGTTGAAGAAGCGCCCGCCCCGGAAGCGGGCGCCCGACTCCATGATGAAGTGGCCATCCAGGAGGATCGCCTGGGCGCGCGTGAGCAGCGAGTCGTCCCGGTTGAGGTGGCCCCAGCGCGCCTGGACCATGCCAACGCCCTCGTCGTCGAGCAGCGGCGGCACGATGCGCCGCAGGAAGTCGGCCGGGGGGACGAAGTCTGCGTCGAACACCACCACGAAGGGGCTGGTGGCCTCCGCCTGCAGGCCCTCCTGCAGGGCTCCGGCCTTGAAGCCCGACCGGTCCACCCGGTGCAGCAGCTCGATGTCCAGGCCCGCCGCGCGGTGGCGGCGCACGGCGCGGGTGGAGACCTCCACGGTGTCGTCGGTGGAGTCGTCCAAGAGCTGCACATGCAGCCGGTCCGCCGGCCAGTCCAGGGCGGCCACGGAGTCCAGGAGCCGCTCGACCACGAAGCGCTCGTTGTAGATGGGCAGCTGCACCAGGACGTGGGGGCACTCTGCGTCCGCCACCGGCTCCGGCAGGGGCACGGCGCGGTCCCGGTGGCGCCAGTACAGGTACAGGAGGCTGAGGCGGTGCAGGCCGAACACGCTGAGGCCCAGCACGGAGCCCAGGTAGGCCGTCAGCACCGCGGTCTCCCACCAGGGGGCCGCGATCAGGGCGAGGGGGATGAGGCCGGGCATGCCGCTCCTGCGTCGGTGGGGGCCGCCACCTGGGCGGCGTTGAGCTCCGCCTCGTCCGTTTCCAGCCAGTCGGCCACCAAGGGCCACACCTGCTCCAGCGCGGTTCGGCTGCACATGAGGTCGTTGTGTCCGAAGACGGTCGACCGGGCCGGATCGTTTCGCGAGTCCCCGAAGAGCACGTACTTCCGGGTCGCGCTGCCCGCCGCTCGCCAGCCTGCGTGCACCGATCGGGGCGGCGCGATCCGGTCCCCCGTCGACGCCACCACGAGCAGGGGCGCCTCCAGCCGGCTCAGATCCCCCGGGGCGACGTGTCCTGCCTCCTCCCCGACGCCGACCGTGCGGCGACCGATCTTCAAATCAATGAACCAGCCGTGGAGCTGCGCGCCGACGTCCCGAAAGGACCCGCCGAACAGGCCCGCGCGCTCCCGGAGGGTGAGCAGCCGCGGGTTGATGGCGACGGCAGGAAGACCGCGAAGGGCAGGGTGAGGAACACCAGGGGGCTCAGGGGCAGGAGCCCGATCCGGCCGACGGCCCGGCGCGCCGCAGGCAGGGAGCGGGCGAAGGCGCCCCGCCCCGCGCCGAAGCGCATGGGGCTGGCCAGGGCGACCAGCCGGTGGAGGCGCTCGCTGCCGAACCGCGACGCGTAGAGGTAGGCCACGATCCCGCCCATGGAGTGCCCGACCCAGCTCGCCGTCGGCGCGCCGGTGGTGCTCCGCACACAGTCCAGGATGGCCGGCACGTCCGACCAGCCGTGATCCCGTGCGTCGTAGCGCCAGCGTCCCCCGGCGGGCGGCGGCTGCGAGGAGGGCGTGCCCCGGTATTCGGCCACCCACACGTCGTGTCCCCGGGCGGCCAGCCAGCGCGGCACGGAGACCGCGGGGCCCAACTCCCAGCAGAAGCGGCTCATGAGGATGCCGTGGCCCAGGATCACCGGCACCGGGCGGCGCGGCACCCCGGGGGGGGGCAGGAAGCGGTACAGCGACAGCACCCATCCGTCGTCGGTGGGCGTGGTGTGGACCTCGTCGGGGGGCGGGATCTGGCGTCCCCACCAGACCAGAGCGGCGCAGAGGAGGAGCCAGAGGGAGAGGGCGATCCAGGTCGTCACCGGCGCAAGGTACCCGCCCGCGGCCGGCCCTGCCCAGCCGGGCGTCAGGCCTCGAGGAAGGGCTTCAGACGCTTTGCACGGCTGGGGTGCCGCAGCTTGCGCAGGGCCTTGGCCTCGACCTGCCGGATCCGCTCCCGGGTGACGCCGAAGTCGCGTCCGACCTCCTCGAGCGTGTGGTCGGATGCGCCGTCGATGCCGAAGCGCAGGCGCAGGACGCGCTCCTGCCGGGGGCTGAGGGTGGAGAGGACCTGCCGGGTCTGCTCCCGCAGGCTCTTGGAGATCACGGCCTCCGCCGGTGAGATGGCCGACGTGTCCTCGATGAAGTCGCCCAGCTGGCTGTCCTCCTCGTCGCCCACGGGGGTCTGCAGGGAGATCGGCCCGCGCTTGAGCTTGAGGATCATCTCGACCCGGTCGAGCTCCATCTCCAGGTGCACGGCGATCTCCTCCGGCGTGGCGTCCCGGCCCAGGTCCTGGGCGAGGGTGCGGGAGGTGCGGACGACCTTGTTGAGCGTCTCGATCATGTGCACCGGGATGCGGATCGTGCGCGCCTGGTCCGCGATGGCGCGGGTCACGGCCTGGCGGATCCACCAGGTGGCGTAGGTGCTGAACTTGTAGCCGCGGCGGTACTCGAACTTCACCACCGCCCGCATGAGGCCGATGTTCCCTTCCTGAATCAGGTCCAGGAAGTCCAGGCCGCGGTTGTTGTACTTCTTGGCGATGGAGACGACCAGGCGCAGGTTGGCCTCCACCATCTCCGTCTTGGCCCGCTCCGCCAGGGCTTCGGCGTCCCGCACGCGGTTGTGCAGGCTGCGCACATCCTGGGGTTCGGGGCCGATGCGCTGGCTGACCGCGGCGATGGCCTGGCGGGCCTCCTCGACCTCCGCCGCGAGCGCGGTGATCTCCGCGCCCAGGGGGCCGCCCGCCGCCCGGGCGAGGGCTCCGTCCAGCTCCGCCACGGGCACCGCCAGGCGCCGCGCCGCCCCCGCCAGCGCGCGGTCACCGGCCAGCAGCTCCTTGACGTGGGCCTTGAAGGCGCTGAGGACCTGGACGTACTGGCGTCGATCGAGCTCCAGCTGGCCCAGGAGCGCGAAGCTCTCTTCGTGGATCGACTCCAGGCGCTCCTCCAGGGCCAGATCGGCCTCGCCCCGAGCGTGGGCCTCGTCCTGCGCGGCCAGCACGCCAAGCTGCTCGGCTTCCAGGGCGCGTAGGGGCTCCAGCACTTCGGCGTGGATGCGCTCGGAGGCGTCCTGGCCCACCTCACCGAGGATCTCGAACAGCGAGCGGGTGCCGAACTGGGTCGTCAGCAGCGCCCGGCGGGAGCGCACCTCGCCCTTCTCGATGCGTCGGGAGATGTCCACTTCGCCGTCGCGAGACAGCAAGGAGACGCCGCCCATCTTGCGCAGGTAGACGCGCAGGGGGTCCATCGGCACCGCCGGATCGTGCGTCGGCGTCGCCCGGGTGCGGCGGTCGAAGAACGACTCCGTCTTGCTGACCATCGCCGCCTTCTGCAGCTTCTTGGTCGCGGCCGCGGACTCGATGATCTCCACGCCCATCTCGTTGAGGCGGAAGACGATCTCGTTGAGCTGGTCCGGCGAGACCTGATCGGCCGGCAGCGCGTCGTTGAGCTGGTCGAAGCTCACGGAGCCCTTCTTGCGGCCGAGGGCCACGAGGGTCGTGAACCAGTCCTTGTCCTGCGTCTTGGCCATGTCGCTCCCGATGGATGAGGGCCCTACGGGGTCCCCGGATGTTCCGCCCTCAGACTCTGATCCTGCGCGCGCCGACGCCCCCGTCGACTTCGAGGCGGGGAGCTCTCGACGCCACCCCCTCAAGAGAGGCTAGGCCCGCCACAAAGGGGGGACAACCCTCGCCCCGGCGGCGGGCACTGCTTCGCCCGGCCCCGGCGCGACGGCCCACATACCGATAGGATCGGAAGGTGACCGACCCCCAGACCCTGCACTCCGAGTCGACCTCAGGCCGCTCGGGCCTGATCGTGGTCGGCGCAGGCCCGACGGGCCTCGGTGTGGTGGAGCGTACGGCACGGATCATCGCTGTAACCCTCATCGACAAGGACCCCCGCCGACTTGAGGCGCTCGGCCGAGTTGAAGGCGTAACGCTGCTTCAAGGTGACGCCACCTCCGCCCTGGTGCTCCGGACCGCCGGAGTCGACGACGCCTACGCGCTCATCGCCGCAACCAGCTCGGACAGCACCAACGTCGAAGCCGCGAGGCTCGCGGTGGCCATGGGCGTGCCGGAGGTCATCTGCCGGGTCTCCGACCTGGGGCGGGTGGACGAGGTCATGGCCCTGGGCGCGCAGCCCGTGTCGGCCCACATGGCCATGGCGGGCGCCTTGATCGCCCGGCTGCCCGGCGTGGTGGTGACGACGTCGGAGGTGGGCCTGGGCCACGGCGAGATCCTGCAGGTGCGCGTGATGCCCGGCTCGCTGGTGGTGGGCCGGCCCCTCTCTGAGGTGGCCACGCGGGAGTACCTGGTGGGCGCGATCTACCGGGACGGCAGCCTGCTCGTGCCCCACGGCGACACCCGGGTGGAAGCGGGCGACCAGGTCCTGTTGGTGGGGGAGCCGGAGACCCTGCGCGCCGTCGCCGACTACTTCCGCCTGGGCGCGGCGCAGTTCCCCCGGCAGTTCGGCCGCTCGGTGGTGTGGTGGGACCCCGACGGCGGGGACGCGGCCGGGGAGGAGGCCCGCTGGTTTCGCGATCTGGTCGGCATGGAGCGATTCCACCGCGTGGTGCCTCGGGGAACGCCGGCCCCCGCCGAGCCGGGCTGGCCCACGCCGGTGCCCCTGGGGCCCACCGAGGCCGAGCTGGTGGACCCGGTGCTGGCGGCGCACCCCGGCATCCTGGTGATCCCCGCGCCCAGCAAGCGTCTGCTGGGCTACCGGGACACCACCGCGCTCCGGGCGCTCTACAACCGCGCGCGCAGCCCCCTGCTGATCAGCCGGGGCACGCACCCCTACCGGTCGATCCTGGTCCCGGTCGGCGCCACCACCACGTCGTTTCGGGGCTTGGAGCTGGCGGTGGACCTGGCCCGCATGGCCGGCGCCCGGATCACGGTGCTGCACGCCACGCAGCCGCGGTTCCTGGGGGGCTCCCTGGGGGCCGAGCAGGCCGAGCAGGTGGTGGAGCACGTGGAGGGGGGTGGCGCGGCTCTACG
>CALCXL010000606.1 GCA_937907595.1 uncultured Pseudomonadota bacterium | reverse complement strand
GTTGATGGCCAGGGCGGCGGCGAAGTGCGCCAGGGCGTCGTCGTGGCGTCCCAGCTTGAACAGGACGTAGCCGTAGTTGAAATGGGCGCGCGCGTGCCCCGGGGCCCGCTGCACGGCGCCGGCCAGGAGCTCGGCGGATCCGGCCAGATCGCCCTCCATGGACAGGACCGCGCCCATGTTCATCCACGCGTGGTAGTCGCCGGGCGCCGCCTCCATCGCCCGCTTCCAGGCCGCCTTGGCCTTCTCCGGCTCCCCGCGCGCGGCGTGCAGGTTGGCCACCTTGTTGTGGACCTCGGCGAAGGTCGGATCGATGGCCAGCGCGGCCTCGTAGTGCTCGACGGCCTCGGCGTAGCGCCCTTCGGCCACGGCCACGCTGCCCAGGCCCTGCCGGGCGTACTTGTGCTTCGGGTCCAGCTCCAGCGCGCGCTCGAACTCCGCGCGGGCGGCCGAAGGATCGCCGGTGGCGACGCCGTAGAGGTAGTGGGCCAGGGCGCTCTTCGGCTGGGACTCCAGGCGGCCCTGGAACTGGGCGACCACGTCGCGGCCGTAGCCCTGCGCCTTCATCAGGTCCATGTAGCGGCGCTGGATGGCGACGTCGTCGGGGGCCAGCCGCGCGGCCTCCTGCATGGGGGCCAGGGCCTCCGCGGGCAGCCCCTGCTCCAGGAGCGATTCGGCCTGCTGCAGGGGCTCGTCGGCGGGCCCGGCCTGGGCGGAGGTGGCGAGCAGGAGGGCGATCAAGAGGGGGAGTGTGGGGTGCATGGCGGCGGCGGAGGATGACAGCGGGTTCCGCGGGCGGTCAAGGTGGATCGGACCGTGCCGGTTGACCTGGGCTCCCCCCCGCGACGATCGTGGTGGCTGCATGCCCCGTCGCCCCGCCCTCCGCGCCGTCTCCGCCGCCACCGCAGTGGCCTTCGCCCTGTGGTCCTGTGGCCCGGGGGTGGGTCGGGCCTGGGCGGCCGACGGGCCCTCGATCGCGGTTGTGGGCGTGCACGGCAACGGCGAGCAGGACGAGCGCACGCTGCGCGGGCTCAGCGAGGACCTGGCGGCGGGCTTCGCGGCGGCCGGCCTGGACGTGCGATCGGGCGAGCCGCTGAGCGCGCTGCTGCGGCCCGAGCGCGACCGCCTGCTGGAGCGCGTGCACCTGGCGCCGGTGAACCGCGCCTTCGACGAGGGCCGCATCCTGTACGAGAAGGCCCAGCCCGAGCAGGCCATCGCCGCCCTGGATCGCGCGGCGGAGGCCCTGGAGGAGGCCGGCGAGTTCCTCAACGACGGCCGCTTGAACATCGACGTGCCCCTGTACCTGGGCCTGTCCTGGATCGCCCTGGGGCAGCTGGACAAGGCCGAGCCGGCCTTCGCCGACGTGGTGCGCGCCGACCCGGATCGGGTGCTCGACTCCCTGGACTACCCGCCGAACATCGTGGAGACCTTCGACCGGGTGCGGGCGCGGGTGCTGTCCGCCGATCTGGCGTCGATCAGCGTGCGCACCGCCGGGGGCGAGTCCGCCCGGGTGTTCCTGGACGGGCGGCTGCTGGGCACCGCGCCGGTGGAGGTGGCCGGGCTGCCGCCGGGTCGCCACACCGTGCTCGTGGAGGGCGGGGCGGCCGGTCGCTCCTACGAGGTGCTGGCCCTGGGAGCCGGCGCGCACAGCAACGTGGAGGCCCGCCTGCAGCGGTTGGGCCTGGCGCCGTCGGGATCGGACGAGCTCCTGCCGGCCCGCAGCGGCCTGACCCGGCGCCTGTTCCGCGAGCTGGCCGCCTCCAGCGGCGCCTCCCTGGTGGCGGTGGCGGCCTTCGACGAAGCCGGCGACCTTCAGCTGGCCCTCTACTCGGGGCGAAGCGGGACCTTCTCCGAGCCGGTGACCGCCAGCCTGGCCGGCGCGCCCGGGGCCCGCGGCGCCTTCGTGCGGAGCCTGGCCGAGCGGACCGCGCAGTACGCCGACGCCAACGGCGGCATCAAGCCCGAGCGGGTTGCCAGCGAGGGCGTGCCCCTGCGGCTGGGCGGCAACCCCACCCTGACCGACCTCCTGCTGGCCCCCATCGTGGTGCCGGTGGCGACGGGCGGCGGCGCGGCTCCGGCGGTCGACGAGCCCACGGTGCGCACGGGCCCGCACCCGGCCGGCGTGGTGGCGCTGATCGTGGGCGGCCTGCTGGCGGGCGCGGGGGCCGGCGTGGCGATCTGGGCGGGCACCCGGCCCGTGGTGGATCCGGGCGGCGCGCTGGTGATCGAGTTCCCCTGAGCGCCGGGCGGCCGGATCAGGCCGCGGACCGGTCGGCCGGATCTCAGCTCTTCGGCGTGTCGCCTGGAGCCGCTGCCTTGGGGGCGGTCTTGGCCTTCTTGGTGGTCTTCGCCGGCTCCTTCCCGGGCTCCTTGGTTGCAGCGCGCTTGGGGTACAGCCGGGCGCCCATCTCATCCAGGCGCCGTCCCACCGCGGCGTAGACGCTCCCGGGCGCGAAGCCCTTGTCCTGCCGCCCCGCGGGCTTCCCGAACATCAACTGCACGGCCTCGTCGATGTGGTCGACCTCCCAGACCGCGAAGCGCCCCGCCCGAACGTCCGACAGCAGCTCCTCGGGGAGCTGGAGGTCCGGGGTGCTCCGGCTGGGCAGGACGAAGCCCTGCTCGCCTGTCAGGCCGCGGTCCCTGCAGGTGCGCCACCACCCGACCGCCTTCAGGGTGACGCTGCCCACGGGCAGGACCTCCCCGCGCGGGTTGATGCCGCCGGTGATCGCCAGGGACTGGCGCACGGGCAGGTCGCTCAGGTCGCTCAGCACCGCCAGGGCCTTGGCGAGCGTGGCGGAGTCGCCGTCGACCTTGCCGTAGGACTGCTCGAAGGTGATTCCCGCCACCAGGGACAGGGGGGTGTCCTGGGCGAAGGTGCCCCGCAGGAAGGAGTGAAGCTGCAGCACGCCCTTGTCGTAGCTGCGGCCGCTGAACTTCGCCTCCCGCTCGACGTTGACGATGCCTTCGCGTCCCACGGCCGTGCGCGCGGTGATCCGCCCGGGCACGGCGTAGGGCTGCTTGGTCCCGCCGTAGACCATCAGGCCGTTGACCACGCCCACCAGGGCGCCCTCGGTGGCGACGCGGATCTGGCCGCGCTCCAGCCGACCGCGGTGAGCCTGTTCTCCGAAGCCGCGTCGCTCCGCGATCCGAGCGGCGGCGGCCCGGAGGTGCCGCCGCTCGAGCGCTCCGGCAGGTCGGCCCAGGCGGGCCTCAAAGACGATCTCCCGGAGGGCGTCGGTGTCCAGCGCGAGGCGGTCCCGGCGCACGGAGGTGGCCGCCTCCTCCAGCAGCCAGCCCGCCGCGTTCGCGGGCACGCCGTCCAGGCCGCCCCGGGCCGCCAGCTGCCCCAGGAGGGCCATGGCGCCCTCCCGCGTTCGGGGCCGATCCCCGGCCACCGTCAGGCCCCGTCGGAAGAGCGCCGTGATCAGCGGCTCCTGCTCTTTCAGCTTGCTCAAGGCCGACTCCGGGCTGAGCAGCACCGTGGCGAAGCGCGTGGGCTGGGGCGACGCGAGGCCCGACTCCGACTCCGGCGTGGACTGGCGGGCGCGCAGGCCCTCGCTCAGCGCGGCCCAGGCCCCCTCGTTGCCCACCAGGTCGCGGGCGTCCAGCACCAGGAAGCCGCCGTGGGCCTGGGCGAGCTGCCCCGGTCCGTCCGTGCCCCGGAGGGATCGGGCCGTGGCCGGCGCCGCCACCACCACCGGCGCGTCGCCGTCCCCCTGGAGGCTGCGCAGCGCGCGCCCCACCGCTTCGGCCCAGTCCACGGACTCGGGCACCGCGACGACCAGGTGGCCGCGGGTGGCGAGCAGCAGCGCGAGCTCGGCGCGCAGATCCTCCTGCCCCAAGAGCGCGGTGGGCCAGGACGCGTCGACGGCGGGCTGCGCCCAGGAGCGGGGAGGGCGCCAGCGAAGGCGGTCGATGGCCACCCGGTGGGGATCGGAGGGAGGTGCGGTCATTGGTCGAAGGAGTAGGCCTTGACGGTTGTTTCGCCACCCTTGACCACGACGGACTCGGTCTTGTCGATGCCCAACCGCTCGCTCAACACGCGCAGATCGTGGCTTCCGGGGCTCAACTCGTGGCCGATGAGGGGGGTGGTGCTGACGTAGGCGCCGTCGATGAAGACCTTGGCCCAGCCGGGCGTGATCTGGACGTTCAGCTTGCCCAGCGCGGCGACCTCCGCCTTCTTCGCCGGCAGCCGACGGCTCACCACCACGCTGGCCCCGGCCTTCGGCGCGGTGACGCGGGCGGTGACGGGGTCGTGCCCCACCAGCTTCAGCTCCACGGGGTAGCCCCGGCCCGTCACGCCCTCGCGCCACTCCATGGGCGTGTTGCCGACGGTGCGCCCGTCGACCAGGACCTCGGCGCCGGGCGGGTCGCTGCGAAAGTAGACGATGGGGGGCAGGGCGTCGGCCACGGGTTCGGGGGTCGAGGCAGGCAGGGGCGTGGCGGCGGCGGCCACGGGCTTGGGGGTGGGCCGCTTCTCCGGGACCGGCGTGGCGGTCGGCTCCGGGGTGGGGGCCGGGGTGGGCGTGGGCTCGGGCTGCAGCGTGAGCTCCACCGCGAAGGTCTGGCCGGCCACCAGCTCCACCTGCCGCTCGCGGGGCAGGTAGCCCGGGGCCGA
This sequence comes from uncultured Pseudomonadota bacterium, assembly GCA_937907595.1. Taxonomy (GTDB): domain Bacteria; phylum Myxococcota_A; class UBA796; order UBA9615; family UBA9615; genus CALCXL01. The sequence continues at coordinate 8,726 of CALCXL010000606.1, read as the reverse complement.
GGCCGTCAGCGTGTGGGCGACGTCGGGCGCGACGCCGGCGAAGGTCGCGGGGATCTCCTGCCCGTCCAGGGTGAGCACGACGCCGTCCACTCCCGCGGGCAGCACGGCCACCGACAGGGTGGCTTCGGCCGTGGGCGGCGCGGGGCGCAGGAACCAGACCAGCGCGGCCGCCACCAGCAGCACCACCAGGGCGATCAGCGGCAGGTTCCGACGGCGCGGGGCCTCCAGGGGCGGCGGGGGCACGACGGGCGCGACGGTCTCTGTGGAGTCCGCGTGCGCCTCCGGCCCCGCCACCGGCACCCCGGGATCGGTGCGCACGGTGTCGAACTCCAGCTCCAGGTCCAGATCCAGGTCGCCGCCGTCGTAGTGCAGTTTGGAGGCGATCTTCGCGCCCGCCTCCCCGCGAGCCCGCTCCTGGGCGATCTCCTCGACGAAGCGCTCCATGAGGAAGGCCGACAGCTCCTCCCGGAGCCGCTCGGGGGTGGCGGGCAGGGCGTCGCCCAGGGCGCGTCGCAGGGCGGCTGCGTCGGGGAACCGCTGCCCCGGATCGGCCGACAGCGCCTTGAGGCAGAGGTCCGCCAGGTCCTGGGGCACGTCGGGGTTGAGGTCCCGGGGAGAAGCGACCGCGCAGACCCGGATGCGCTCCAGCGTGGCCGGCTCCGTCTCCGCCTTGAAGAGCCGGTGGCCCGTCAGCATCTCCCACAAGCAGATGCCCAGGCTGAACTGGTCGGCCCGCGCGTCCAGGGCCTGGCCGCCCACCTGCTCCGGGGACATGTAGGAGAACTTGCCCTTGAGGACCGCGCTCTCATTCTGGCGCTCCCGCTCGGACTCCACCTCCGCGATGCCGAAGTCCACCAGCTTGACGTGGCCGTCGTAGCCCATGAGCAGGTTCGACGGCGAGATGTCCCGGTGCACCAGGTTGAGGGGCAGGCCGTCGGCGTCGCTGCGGGTGTGCGCGTAGTCCAGGCCCTTCGCCGTCTCGAAGGCGATGTAGGCCGCCGCCCCCACCGGCATGCGCTCGCCGCGCTCGGCCAGGCGGCGCATCAGCGACTTCAGGTCCTTGCCGTCGACCCCCTCCATCGCGATGAAGTAGTTGTGGCCGATCTTCCCGAAGTCGAAGACCTGGACCACGTTCGGGTGCACCAGGGTGGCCGACAGCTTCGCCTCGGAGATGAACATCTCCACGAACTCGGGGTCCCGCGAGTAGTGCCGCAGGATGCGCTTGACGACCAGGTCCTTGGCGAAGCCCGCGTGGCCGAAGGCCTTGGCCCGGAAGACCTCCGCCATGCCGCCGATGGCGATGCGGTCGATCAGCCAGTACTTGCCGAAGGCTTCGGGGTCAGGCGGGCGCCCCGGCTCGCGGGCCGCCGGGGAGGCAGCGTCGGGCCGGGGGTCGCTCATGGATCACTCAAACTGGCTGCAGTCGATGCCGCCGCCGGGCCCGTTGAAGTTGCCGCCCGGGCCTTCGCACATGTCCCGGCAGGAGAAGCGGGCCCTCAGGGCGATCTTGAGCTCGCCGTTGGCGTCCTCTTCGTTGCTGATCAGCGTCTTGCACTGCTGCTTGTACTTGTCCTGCTGCAGCACGTCGGGGTCGTCGGGGTCGTTGGCGCTGGCTTCCCAGGCCTCCTGGCAGTCGGAGACCGCGGTGTCCCCCACGGGCAGGCCGCACTCTTCCCAGTAGCTGGCCATCTCGTCGCAGAGCTTGTCGCAGTCGGTCTTGCAGCCCGTCGTGAGGAGGGGCAGCGCAAGCAGCAGCAGCAGGGCGAAGCGGTGGGGCACGGCGGCTCTCCGGTCGGGCCTCATCGGGCCGGCGTTTCATCGACCCAGGGGCAGGCCGCGGTGGCAGCTCCGGGGCAGCAGCTGGGGTCGTCGGAGTCGAGCGCCTCTACTTGCTCGACCCGCTCGGTGCACTCGGCCAATTCGTCCTCCGTGACGAGCCGGGTGCTGTAGTCGGAGATGCAACGCACGCGTTCGTCGTCCACGTCGAACACACCGCAGGCCTGCAACTGGTAGTCGTACCAGGCGGTGCAGAGGAGCTGGCACTCCGTGGAGCATCCCGCGCACGCCATCACCAGAAGCAGGAACACGGCCCGGGGCCCGGCAGTCACGGCGCGCACCTCCGGCCCGAAGGCCGCCGGCATGCTGTCACCTCCCCCGCAGGGGGTCAAGGGTGCGATGGGAGCGTCGATGCGTCGCGGCGGTGGACGTTTGCACCCCGCGGATCGAACAATGGGGTCCATGACGACCCGCCGCCGCAACTGCGGGGTGCTGCAGATCGAGCCCACGGACTTCTGCAACCTCACCTGCCCCATGTGCCATCCCCAGCAGGGGTTCCGGCCGAACCTGCACGGCGACCTGCTCAAGGGCTACATGGACGTGGGGCTCTTCCGGCGGATCATCGACGGGATCGAGCGCAGCGACGTCTGCTTTGACCACCTGATCTTCCAGTGGCTGGGCGACCCCTCGCTGCACCCCGAGCTCTTCGAGATGCTGCGCTACGCGCGCCAGAAGGTGTCCGACCGGTTCGACTACTTTCGCATCGACACCAACGCGATCCTGCTGACGCCGGACCGCACCGAGCAGCTGATCGACGCCTACCTGGAAGACCCGCTGGTCCCGGTGCTCATCGTCTTCAGCCTCGACGCGATCACCCGGGAGACCTACCGCAAGGCCAAGGGGCGCGACTACTTCGACGTCGTCATGGCCAACATCGCCCACTTCCTCAAGCGCCGCGGGGAGCTGGAGCTGGAGACGATCACGCTGAACGCGGAGTTCCAGTTCGTGATGCAGTCGATGAACGCGCACGAGGCCCGCGACTTCGTGGACTACTGGGACCGCACCTGCGCGCAGGGGCGCAACGGGGTCGGCTACAACGACATCATGGTCAAGCGGCTGAGCGTGGGCACCGGCGGGGAGAAGCAGCACGCCGCGGACACGATCTACTCGGACACCATCGAACGCTTCGGCCTGGCGCCCTTCAAGAAGGAGCACATCGAGCTGAAGATCTGGATGGAGCGGGCCTGGGAGGAGCACGACGACCCCGACTCGGCGCGCACGGACCTGGACCTGGGCGAGACGGGCCTCGCGGCCCCGACGGTGGCCTGATGGCGGCGCGCAAGGGCAAGGAGCGGCCGAAGGGGGCCCGGGGGAGCTCGCTGCTGCGGGTGCTCGGCAAGGCGGATCTGGAGGCGACGCCTTCACCGTCCAACCGCATGCCCTGTCCGGGGCTGTGGAAGACGCCGGTGATCCGCTGGGACGGCGAGCTGATGGCCTGCTGCGCCGACGTCGACGGGGAGATCGCCGTGGGCAATCTGCGCGACGCCGACTTCGATCAGCTCTGGTTCGGCGAGCAGATGACGAGCTACCGCCTGCTGCACATCGAAGGCCGCTTCGAGGAGATCCCCAAGTGCTGGTCCTGCGGCGGCATCAACTTCTACAAGATGAGCCCCGACGAGGTCCGCGCCTACCTGGACGACGTCGGCCGCGCGGATCTGTGGGCGCCCTACGCCGCCCGGATGGGGCTGGCGTAGCCGACCGGGGTTCGGTCAGTAGCGCGCCAGCTTCTCCGAGAGCTCGGGCCAGCGGGGGCCCAGCAGCCGCTCGGCCATGGGATAGAGCACCGCCTCCTCCTTCACGTTGTGCTGCTGGATGAGCATCAGCAGGGTGTCGCCGTGGTCCGCCACTCCCTCCCAGTCGCCCGCGTCGGCGCAGCCGGCCATCGTGCGGAGGACCCCGCGCATCTGGTCGTGCTCCATGAGCATCACGTGGATGGGGCCCATGCGGGGCATGCCGGCGGCCTCCAGGGCGGGGAAGAGGACCTGCTCCTCCATGTCCAGGTGGCGGCTCATCGCAGCGTCGAACCGCGCGTGGGCGGCCTGGGCGGCGTCGTCGTTTCCGTCGTCGACCGCGCCTTCGACGTCGGCCCAGAGGCGGTCGCAGTTGCGGTGGTCTTCGGTGAACCAGGGGGCGGCTCCGTCGGCGAGGTTCGGCATGATCATGACTCCAGGGTTTGACGAATGTTATCGGGTGATAACATCGAAGACATGACGGATCGCAGGTCCCGGCAGGAGCGGCGCGACGAGGTGGTGGAGGCCGCCCTCGGGTTGCTGGCCGATCAGCCCCTGGAGGCCCTCAGCACGCGGCAACTGGCGAAGGCGCTGGGTCTGAGCCAGCCGGCGCTGTTCCGCCACTTTCGTTCCCGCGACGGCATGCTCCTGGCGGTGGTGGAGCGGGTGAGGGCGGAGCTGGGCGCGGCGGTGGCGGAGGCGATGTCCCCGGCGCAGGACCCCGTGGGCGAGCTTCGGGCCCTGGTGGCGACCCTGCTGGGGGCGGTGCAGGTGAGGCCTGGGCTGCCGCGGCTGCTCTTCTCCCTGGCCAGCCCGCCCGACGGTCCCGTGCGCACCGCGCTCCTCTCCCTGGCCACCAGCCACAAGCGCCTGATCACCGACCGCATCGCCGACGGGCAGCGGCTGGGCCTGATCGCCTCCACCGTGGAGCCCCAGCGGGCGGCGACGCACCTGGTGGGGCTGGTGCAGGGCGTGATCTTCCAGTGGGTGGCCGGCGGGCGGATCGGCGACCTGGCGGCCGAAGCCGAGCCGCTCATGGGCCTGTGGGTGGACGGCGCCGCGGGCGATGGGGTGCCCCTCGACGTCCCTGCGGCCAGCGAGCCCCCGAGGATCGTGCGGGTGGACGGGCGGGCGCTGCTCGCGCTGGGCATCGACCCCCTGGCGGCGGTGCTCGACGGCCTGGAGGGGGCGGGGCCGGGCAGCGTGCTGCGGTTGGACGCGCCGTTTCCTCCGCGGCCCCTGGTCTCCCTGCTGGAGGCGCGGGGCATGGCCGTGCGGGTGCTGGCCCACCGCGATGATCACCACGCCCTGACGGCCTGGTCGGCGCCGGCGACGGAGCCCGTGGACCTGCGCGGCCTGGAGGCGCCCGAGCCCCTGGAGCAGGTGCTGCTGGCGACGGGGTCGATGGGGGCGGGCGACGTGTTCCTGGCCCGCACGCCGCGGGTGCCGAAGCTGCTGTTGGGTCGGTTGGCGGAGCGGGGCCTGGGGGCCGAGGTGCTGCAGGAGGACGACGGGTCGGCGCTGTTGCTGTGCTGGAGCCCATCGTGAGCTTCCCGTCGCCCCGGGACGGCCTGGCGCTGGACCAGGCGCCGCCGCTGATCGTGCCCGCGTCCTTCTTCTGCCTGGCTCCCCTGGCCGTGGGCGCCGCGGGCCTCCTCCTGCTGGTCCTGGGCTCCGCGGCCCTGGGCTCCGGCGGCCGGCCCGGCTCCCTGGCCCTGGCCCACCTGGGCACCCTGGGCCTCCTGGGCTCGGTGATGTTCGGGGCGATGTACCAGATGGCCCCCGTGGTGGCCGGCGCTCCGGTCCCGGGCATCCGGGCCGCGCACGCCGTGCACGCCGCCTGGGTGGTGGGGCTGAGCGCGCTGGTGGCCGGCTTCCTGACCGGCGGCCCCCGCTGGTTCGACGTGGCCTCCCTGGGCCTTGGCGGCGCCGTCCTGGGCTTTGGGGTGCCGGTGGCGGTGGGGCTCCTGCGCACGGGCGCGCGGGGGTGGAGCGTGCAGGGCATGCGCCTGGCGGTGGCGGGGCTGGGGGCGGTCGCGACCCTGGGCATCGCCTTCGCCAGCCTGCGCGGAGGGCACCCGTCGGTCGTGTCCTGGCCGGGCTTCGACGTGGCGACCTGGCGGTGGGGCCACTTGGGCCTGGGGCTGACGGTCTGGGTGGGCGGGCTGCTGGCGGCGGTGTCCTGGCAGATCCTGCCGATGTTCTACCTGGCCCCCGCGGTGCCGAAGCGGGCCCAGGCGGTCGTGTTCGGCGGGGGGGCGATCACGCTGTTGGCGGTGGGCATCGCGCTGGTGTTGGGGGCGCCCCGCGTCGCGGTCCAGGCCGCGCTGCTGCCGGGCGCGGCGGCGGTCTGGCTGGTTCACCCGGCGCTCTCCCTCCCCCGGCTGCGGGCCCGCCAGCGCAAGCGGAGGGACGAGACGGTGACGGCCTGGACCGCGGCGATGGCCTGCGCTCCGGGCGTGGCGCTGCTGGCGGGCGCGGCCTGGGTTGGAGGGGAGCCGCGCTGGGGGGTGGCCGCTGTCTGGCTCGCGGTCTGGGGCTGGGCCGGCTTCGCCCTGCACGGCATGCTCTGCCGCATCGTGCCCTTCCTGGTCTGGTTCCACCGCCTGTCGCCCCTGGTGGGCAAGGTGCCGGTGCCGGCGGTGCGGCAGCTGATGCCCCAGGACCGGATCCGGCGGGCCCTGGGGGCGCACGCGGCGTCGCTGGCCCTGGGGCTCCTGGCCATTGGCACGGGCTGGGACCCCTTGGCCCGGGCGACGGGCGCGGCGCTGCTGCTGACGGCGGTCCTGCTGGGGCGCAACCTGTGGCAGGTGCTGGTGTTTCGGCCGACGCCGGCTTGATCGCGTCGGCCAGGCTCGCCGGCCCCCTTCAGTTCGCCGAGGTGTCCGCGGCGTCCTTCGCCCGGGGCCGCGAGCGTCGGTCCTTCGGCTTCTTCTTCGTCGGGGGCTCCTCGGCCGGCTCCTCGGCCGGCTCGGAGTCGGCGCCAGGGCTGCGGCGCAGGGTCTCCAGGGCGTCGTCCAGGGCCTTCTGCAAGGCCATCTTCTCCGCCGTGACGGCGTCGCGCTGCCGGAAGGCCTCGTCCAGCTCCGTCGTCTTCTTGAGGGCGTCGCGCCGCAGGCCGTCCAGATCGAACTGCGCCTGCTCCAGGCTCGCCGTCAGGGTGCTCCGTTCGCCCCGCAGGCTGGTGAGCTGGGCCTCGAGCCCTTCGCGCTGCGCCGCCGCGGTGCTCCAGGCGGCGTCCCGCTGAAGCTGCGCCTGTTCGATCTCGAGGGTCTTCTTGTCCAGCTCCGTCTGCACGCTTTGGACCTCGTACTGGGCCATCTCCAGCTGGCCGGTGACCCGGGCCAGCTCCCCCGACAGGCTCTCCAGGGCCGACTGCTGCCGCTGCAGCGCCGCTTCGGCCTCGATCACCCGGCTGTCGCTGTTCCGGGAGCGCGCGCGCAGCTCCTCCAGCTCCAAGAGGGCCTGCTCGTAGGCCGAGCGCTCCTGCTCCAGCCGCTGCTTCGCGCTCAGCAGCGCGGTGTCCTTCGCCGACACGTCGCGTCCCAGGCGCGCAGCCTCCCGCTTGAGGCCCTCGGCGAGGCCTTGCAGCCGCTCGCGCTGGTCGGCCAGGGCCTGCACCCGGCTCTGCGCGTCCTCCAGCACCTGCTGCGACGCTCCCTGGGCCCGCTCCAGGTTGCCCAGGAACTCCTCCTGCAGGCGCTCCCGCTCGCGCTGGGCCTCGTCCAGGGCCAGGGTCTTCTTGCCGACGTCGGCCTGCAGGTCGACGGCCAGGGCCTGGACCCGGTCGAGCTCCGCGCGCGCGGCATCGGACTGCTGCCGCGCCTCGACCATGCGCAGGTGGGCGCTGCGTACGCGCTCCTCGGCCTCCGCCCGCACCGCTTCGCGCTCGGCCTCCCAGCGGGCTTCAGCCTCGGCGGCGGCGCGCTGGATCTCCAACAGCTCGCCGTCCCGCGCCGCGACCTGCCGCTGCTGCTCCGCCAGCCGGGACGCGGTGTCCCGAAGCTGCTGGTTCAGGGTCGCGCGGTCCAGGGCCAGGCTGTTGAGCCGCCCGCGCAGCTCCTCCACCGTGACGACGGCGCGCTCCTCCGCGGACTCCAGGGCCGCCAGAAACTGGTGCTCCAGCCGCTCGCGCTCGCGCTGGGCCTCGTCCAGGCCCTGGCTCTTGGTGCGCAGCTGCCTGAGAGCCTCCCGGGCCTCGAACTCGGCGCGCTCCACCCGGGCCAGCAACGTCCCGCGCTCGTCGTCCAACGCCGCGGAGTGGTCGCGCGCCTCCTCGAGCAGCGCCTGGGCGCGTTGGGCCTCGGCGGCCTGCTGCGATGCGACCTCCCGCTGGCTGCGCTCCATCGACGCCGCCAGGGTGGCCAGGGCCTCGTCCTTCTTCGCCAGGTCGGATTCGACGTCGACGAGGCGGGCGCGGGCCTGCTGCAGCTGCGCCAGGAGCTGATCCCGTCCCCGGCGCGCCTCCTCGGCCACGGAGCGGGCCTCCACCAGCTGCCCCAGCGCCGACTCCTTCGCGTCCTGGAGGCGGCGGTCGGCGAGCGCGTCGGCCTGCAGCGCTGCTGCCTCCAGGCGGGTCCGCTCGGCGAGGGCGGCCTGCTCCTGCCGCTGCAACGCGCGCTGGCTCTCCGCCTCCAGCCGGCCGTGGGCCTCGGCGGCGGCGGCGCGCTCGCGGTCCAGGGTCGACCGCACGACGGACACCTCCCGCTCCAGCTCCTGCACCCGGCCACGGGCCTCCTGCAAGCCGGCGCGCAGGGCACCCCGCTCCGCTTCGAGCCGGGCCGCGGCGTCCCGTGCGCGCTCCAGCAGGCCCGACGCGCCCGCCTCCGCGCGGTCCAGGGCGGACAGGAACTCGGCTTGCAGGCGCTCGCGCTCGGCCCCGGCGCGGGCCAGGGCGGCGTCCTTCTTGGCCAGGTCCGACTCCAGGTCGACCAGGCGGCCCCGCGCCTGCTCGAGCTGAACGCCCACGGCGTCGCGGGTGCGGCGGGCCTGCTCGGCGGCCGCGCGCAGCTCCAGGACCTCCGCTGACGCGGTCTCCTTCACGGCCTGCAGGCGGCGATCGGCCTGCTCTTCGGCCTGCAGCGCCGCGGACTGGGCCTGCGCCTCCGCAGCCTGCGCGGTGCTCTGCTGCCGGGCCAGGGCCGCCTCCCGCTCCTTGAT
>CALCXL010000605.1 GCA_937907595.1 uncultured Pseudomonadota bacterium | reverse complement strand
AGCTCACCCTCGAGGTCCAGCGCGACGGCAAGGTGCATCGCCTGGAGCTGGTGGTGGAGGAGGCCCCCGACGAGGTCGCGATCGGCTACCTGGGGGTCGGGCCCCTGACGCTGGAGCGGCTGGTCAAGGTCGGCCCCATCGAAGGCCTCGCCCTGGCCGCCGTCGCGCCCTTCCGCATCCTCAAGGAGTTCGTGGACGGCTTGCGCGCGATGTTCCTGCGCCGCGTGTCGACCAAGATGCTGGCCGGCCCCGTGGGCATCCTGCAGGCCACCTACCACTTCGCCGAGAAGTCGACGGGCGACCTGCTCAACTTCCTGGCCCTGCTGTCGGTCAACCTGGCGGTGGTGAACTTCCTGCCGATCCCGATCACGGACGGCGGCCACTTCATGTTCCTGATGTACGAGAAGTTCAAGGGCGAGAAGATGGACGAGGAGATCGAGGCCCGCTTCCAGTGGGCTGGCCTCGTCTTCATCCTGCTTGTCTTCCTGTTCGCGACCTTCAACGACGTCGGCCGGATCTTCGACTTCTGATCCGATCGTCCGCCGCCGCGCCCCGAAGGGCCTGCCGCGCCCCGAAGGGCCTGCCGCGGGTCGAGCCGCCTCAGGCGGCGTGCGACGCGACCCGGTCCTGGCGCCGCTCCAGGCGGATCTGCTTCCAGCTGCGAAGCTCGTGGCCTCCGGCGCGACAGGCCCGGCACACCGTGTGGTGCGAGTTGACCGTGACCGCGCAGCGGCAGTCGGTGCAGGAGCAGGGGCTGGCGGACTTGAAGGGCAGGGCGGTGTTCGTCATGACCAGAGGCTAGGAGCCACCCGGGACGGAATTCGTCCCGGGTTGGCTCGCGGCCTCCGATCCGTCGATCAGCGCCCCGCGGGCAGCACCACGCTGTAGGCCACGGCGGTCCGGTCCCCGCGGTTGGAGTAGCCGTGGCGCTGGTCCCCCCGGAACACCACCACGTCGCCGTCCTCCAGGTCGTGGATCTCACCGCTGGCCACCAGCTGCACCGGCCCGCGCTCGCAGGCCAGGTACTCGCGGGTGCCCGGCTTGTGGGGGGTCCCGGTCATGCGCGCGCCCGGCCGCAGCTCCAGGCGCTCCACCACCACCCCCGGGATCGTGTCGGGCAGCAGCTGACGGACCAGCACCTTGCCGCGCTGCTCCGCCGGCAGCTCGGCGGCCTTGTAGAGCCGCGCGCTGGCCCGCGGGGGGGAGATCAGCTCCTGCACGGTGACCTGGAGGGCGGCGGCGACCTTGACCAGCACCGCCAGGGTGGGGTTGGCCGAGCCCGACTCCAGGGTGGCGATCGTGGCCCGGGGCACCCCGCTGAGGGTGGCCAGGCGCTGCTGGGTGACCCCCCGGAGCTCCCGGAGCTGCCGCAGGCTGGCGGCGACGTTGCTGGCGGCGTCCATGTCGGCTCCTTCGACCATGTGTTGATGAAGCAACAACAATAGCGTTGATGTGCCGACTGCGATCCATCCTCTTCGCAACGAAAGGAGGTGCCACATGAACACGGCACTCATCACCGGAGCGAGTCAGGGATTGGGACGGGAGCTGGCGCGGGGCCTGGCGCGGCGGGGGACGAAGGTGGTCCTCGTGGCGCGGGGCCGGGCGGCGCTGACGGAGGCGGTCGACGAGCTGCGCTCCGAGGGGCTGCAGGCCCACGGGATCACCGCGGACGTGGGGCAGGTCGACCCGGCGCGGCTGCTCGGCCAGGCCGCAGCGCTCGTGGGCTCCCTCGACCTGTTGGTCCACAACGCCAGCACCCTGGGGCCCACGCCCCTGCGCACCCTGCTGGACACCGACGAGGAGGCCCTGCAGCGCGTGCTCGACGTCAACCTGCTGGCCCCCTTCCGCCTCACCCGGGCCGCGGCGGGCGCGATGGCGCTGCGGGGGGCGGGGACCGTCCTCTTCGTCAGCTCCGACGCCGCGATCGAGGCCTACCCCACCTGGGGCGCCTACAGCGTGAGCAAGGCGGCCGCCGACCACCTGGCCCGGGTCTGGGCCGAGGAGCTGCCCGCCCTGCGCTTTCTGGCCGTCGACCCCGGGGAGATGGACACCGCCATGCACGCCGCCGCGCTGCCCGACGCCGACCCCGCCCGCCTGGCCCGTCCCCGCGACGTCGCCGCCCGCATCCTCACCCTCCTCGACTCCGGCGCCCGCGGCCGGGTCGCGGCTTGATTGTGTCGGCCAGTCCCATCGAGCCGCCCTCGCTTGTTCCGTCCGCGCCTGCGCCGGCTACGTCGGTTGGAGGGGGAGCGACCCCGCCTGCCCTCCTCAGCCAACGCAGGCACCGACGGCCCAGCGCGATCCTCGGCCCCATGGGGCCGGCCACCACAATGACCCCGGATCACCGCATGTCCCCCTCCATCGACGCCCGACCGGGCCATCAGAATCGCCTCTTGATCATCGACCCCCACACCGGATCCTGGCAGGACGCCGCCGTCGCGGACCTGGCCCTCTGCTTCGAGCCGGGCGACGTGCTGGTGGTCAACGACGCCGCTACCCTCCCCGCGTCCCTGCACGGCACCACCGCCGGGGCGCCCATCGAGCTCCGCCTGGCCGGGCCGCCCGAGTCCGGGTGGGCGGTGCTCTTCGGCGCCGGCGACTGGCGCCAGGACACGGACACCCGACCGGCCCCGCCGCCCGTGCAGGTGGGGGATCGGCTGCGCCTTCGAGGCGGCGACGTCTCCGTGTTGGAGGTCTCGCCGCGCTCGCCCCGGCTGGTGCGGGTGGAGGTGCCCCTGGAGCAGCTCTACGCCTTCGGTCACCCGGTGCAGTACAGCTACATGCGCCGCCGACTGTCCCTGGCGTCGGTGCAGACGCCCTACGCGGGGCCGCCCCTGGCCGTGGAGATGCCCTCGGCCGGTCGTCCCCTGGACCAGGGGCTGCGGGCCGCCCTGGAGGCCCGTGGCGCCGCTGTGCTCGCCCTCAGCCACGCGGCGGGGCTCTCCTCCACCGGCGACCCGGCCCTGGACGCCGCCCTGCCCCTGCCCGAGCGCTACGACGTGCCCGCCGCCACCTGGCGGGCCGTGCAGGGGGCCCGGCGGGTGGTGGCGGTGGGCACCAGCGTGGTCCGCGCCCTGGAGAGCGCCGCCCGCGGCCCCCTGAGCGGGATCACGGAGCTCACCCTGGGCCCCGGCGTGCCCCTGCAGGTGGTCGACGGACTGCTCTCAGGCATGCACGAGCCGGGCGAGTCCCACTTCCGGCTGATGGCGACCTTCGCCGATCCGGACCTGCTCCGGCGGGCCCACCGCCACGCCGTCGCGCAGGGCTACCGCAACCACGAGTTCGGCGACTCGACGCTGCTGCTGCCCCGCTCCCGGCGGGCGCTGTCGGCCTGATCACGGGCAACCCGGGACGGAGATCGTCCCGGCGGCGTGGAGGCTTTGCGGCGGGTGTGGAACGATCCGCCCCCGCCCGGAGGTCCCCGTGTCCGAAGTCGCCCCCGCCCTGCCCCCCTGGGCCGAGCTCCTCAAGCAACGCTACGTCTCCGGTTCCAGCGCGCTCTTCGTGCTCCACGGCAACGTGCACGACCTGATCCCCTACGACGGCGGGTGGCTGCCCCTGCGGGAGTTCCTGGCGACCATGCTCAGCCGCACCAAGGAGACGGTGGCGTTCTACGACGTCGCGTCGGGGCTGAGCTTCGCCAACAAGGGGATGGAGGAGCCCTTCCGCCACGGGATCAACGCCGCCCGCCTGCTCGAGGGCCGCGCCCAGCTCCC
>CALCXL010000604.1 GCA_937907595.1 uncultured Pseudomonadota bacterium | reverse complement strand
TACTGCTACGCCTCGCCCCTGCGCCGCCTCCACCAGGGCGCGCCCCGTCGCGTGCGCCGCAAGACGGTGGACCGGGTGATCGCCGAGGCGCTGGCGGTGCGGGGTCGGTGGCCCCTGCGCAGCGTGCACTTCGCCGACGACCTCTTCGCCTCCTCGGTGCCCTGGCTGGAGGAGTTTGCGGCGCGGTGGCCCCGGGAGATCGGCCTGCCGTTCAGCGCCAACACGTCGGCCGAGACGCTGAGCGAGCGCGCCGCGGAGCTTCTGGCCAAGGCCGGCGCCCGGCTGATCGGCGTGGGCCTGGAGTCGGGGGTGCAGGCCGTGCGCGCCGGGGGCTTGGGCCGCACGACGCCCGACTCCCTCATCCGTGAGGGCCTGCGTCGCCTCCAGCAGCACGGGGTGCAGGTGCAGACCTTCAACATGGTCGGCGCGCCGGGGGAGACCTTCGAGCAGGCCCTGCAGACCCTGCGCTTCAACCACCAGTTGGGCGTGGATCGCGTGAGGGCGACGCTGGCCTGGCCCATGCCCGGCTCGGACATGCACGATCAGGCGAAGGAGCGCGGGCTGCCCGACAGCTCGCAGGCGCGCAAGGACCGCATGGAGGCGGTGTGCGTGGACGATCCCCGGCGCTTCGAGTCGCTGGCGCGTCTGTTCCGGCTGGCGGCGGTGACCCGCATGCCCCTGCCGGTGGTGGCGCAGCTGACCCGCCTCCCGCCGTCGCTGCTGACGGGCCTGGCGCTCTTCGACGGCTTCCAGGAGCTGCGCTGGTCCGGGGTGGGGATCCCCGCGGGCCTGGCCTACGCCGCCCAGGCCGGCAAGCCGGTGCATCGGGTGACGTACCACGCGGCGCTGCCGTAGCGAGCCGGGGGCTCATCGCCCTGACAGCAAGTTACACAACCGTATGACACACAGCTACCCCAGCACCGCCCGCATCCCGTTCCACACCTGCCGCGGCTGCAGGGTCCGCACCTCCACGAGGTGGTGCCAGATCATGCTCGGGCGCAGGTAGAAGCGGCGGGTGCCCTCCTTCTGCATGCGCAGCAGGTAGGCGTTGTCCACGCTGCGGGGAACGTAGGGAAGGCGCGCCGGATCGGGCTGGAACGTAGTCCAGTCCCCCCAGTCCGACGTGTCCAGGCGCCCCTCGCGGCTCAGGTCCTCGAAGAGCTGGGAGCCGGGGAAGGGCACGGTGATCGCGAACTTGGCGAAGTCCAGGGGAAGGGACGCCGCGAAGTCCACCGTCTGGCGGGTCATCTCCGGGGTCTCCCCCGGCAGGCCGATCATGAACAGGCCGATGGTCTCGATGCCCTCCTCGCGGCACAGGGCCACCGCCTGCCGGACGCGCTCGGTGTCGAAGGTCTTGTTGACGTTCTCCAGCAGCATGTCCACGCCCGACTCGATGCCCAGCAGCAGCCGCCGGCAGCCCGAGGCCCGCATGATCCGCAGCGTCTCCCGATCGATCCGGTCCACCCGCGTCTCGCTGACCCAGACGACCTCCTTGTGCAGGCCGCGGCGCATCAGCTCCTCGCAGAAGGCCAGCATGCCCTTGCGGTGCAGGGGGAAGACCGGGTCCATGAAGCCGATCTGGCGCGCGCCGTAGCGGGCGTGCAGGCCCTGGTACTCGTCGACCACGGCCACGGGATCCCGCGCGCGGTAGTTGGCGCCGGCGTGCAGCAGCGAGCAGAACTCGCAGCGGTAGGGGCAGCCCCGCGAGGCCGTCATCGCCAGGGTGGGGCGGGCGACGTCGGCCAGCGGGAGCAGGCCGTAGCGGTGCACGGGGAAGCGGTGCCAGGCGGGCCAGGGCAGGGCGTCCAGGTCCCGTCGGTGGGGGCGCGCGGCGTTGCGGTGGACCTCCCCCGCCCGGTCGCGCCAGGAGATGCCCAGGACCCCTACCAGGCCCGAAACATCGCCCTCCTCCAGCACCGCCAGCACCTCGCTCAGGGTGTCCTCGGCCTCGCCGTGCGCGACCACGTCGGCGCTGCCCGCCTCCAGCAGGTCCCGGGCGAAGACGTCGGCGTGGATGTTGCCGGCCAACACCGTCAGGCCGGGGATCGCGGCGCGGCAGGCGTCGATGATCGCCAGGCAGGTGGGCACCGCGGGGGTCAGCATGCCGATGCCGAGCACCTGGGCCCCAAAGTCCGCCGCCGTGCGCGCGATGTCCGCCGGCCCGCTCCGCTGCGCGAACTGGTCGATCACGCACAGGTCGTGGCCGTCCCGCTCGCAGATCGCGGCCAGGTAGGCCAGGCCGACGACGGGCATCGGCTCCATCAGCTTCGCGAAGGTGCCCAGGGAGCCGTCTTCGATGGCCGGGTTGACGAGCAGGACCCTCACGACGACGCCTGCAGGGGGTGTCCGTCCCGCGCGCGCGTCCACACCGACACGTCGCCCCAAACCCGGGTCTGGCAGGCCAGGCGCTCGTCCCGGGCCGGGTCGTTGCCCCGCCGCACCGCCTGCCGCGCCCCCCGGGGCCGCCCCGCCCGCGCCTCCCGCTCCGCCTCCGCCGACAGCCGGCCCATGCCGGACAGCACCACCAGCCGGCACTCCCCGCAGCGCCCGTGCCCATGGCAGTTGTCCACCTTGAAGATCCCGCTGTAGAGGGCCGCCCCGGCCAACCGCGCCGCGTCACGCAGGGTTGTGCCCATCGGCACCTGGACGTCGACGCCCTCTTGGGAGAAACGAACCCGGACCTGCTTCATCGCCGGCCTCCCGCGCCGTCGTCGCTCGGGGCATCCCGGGACGTCCGCCGCATCGTGTCCATCAGGAGACATCACCCTCGTGTGGAGTGCCATGACCCATGTCGGTTGTTGCGTCCCGCACACCCAAAAGTGCGAAATCACCCTGGTCGATGTGTGCTTCGCCACGGATCAGCAGATGAGTGGGTCGTTTGAGTGCCCCGGGCGGGCTGGCAGGGATCTTGCGACTTGCCTCGAACGGACCCCCGGGAGGACCGATGGCCGAGATCGTTCGCTGGCTGATGACCGCACCTGACGCGCCCCTGGAGCGGGTGGTCGCGGCGGTGCCCGTCCCCGGCCCGGGCCAGGCCCTGGTGGAGGTCGCGGGCTGCGGGGTCTGCCACACCGACCTGGGCTTCTACTACGAGGGCGTGCGCACCCGGGCCCCGCTCCCCCTGGCCCTGGGGCACGAGGTCTCCGGCTTCGTGCGGGCCGCGGGCGCCGGCGCTGAGCACCTCATTGGACAGGCCGTGGTCGTGCCGGCGGTGCTGCCCTGCGGCGACTGCGAGCACTGCCTGGCCGGTCGGGGCACCGTCTGCGCCCGCCAGTTCATGCCCGGAAACGACGGCCACGGGGGCTTCGCCAGCCACCTCCTGGTGCCCGCCCGCGGCCTCTGTCCGGTGCCCGGCTGCAGCGACGCCGACCAGGAGTTGGGGCAGCCCGGCCTGACCCTGCGCAGCCTGAGCGTGCTGGCCGACGCCGCCTCCACCGCCTACCAGGCTGTCGTGCGCGCATCCCTCGAGCCTGGGGGTGCGGTGGTGGTGGTCGGCGCCGGCGGGGTGGGCATCTACGCCGTGCAGCTGGCCCGGCACTTCGGCGCGCGGGTGATCGCCTTGGACGTGGACCCGGCCCGGCGCGAGCAGGCCCTGGCCCTGGGCGCGGACAAGGCGCTGGACGCGGCAGCCGATCGCCGCAGCCTGCGCTCGGAGGTCAAGGCGTTCGTGGCGGGCAGCCGGGGCGGCGTCCGCGTCTTCGAGTGCTCGGGGCACCCGGGCGGGCAGGAGCTGGCCTTCGAGCTGCTGGGCCCCGCGGGCGTGCTCCTGGTGGTGGGCTTCACGTCGACGAAGGTGTCGATCCGGCTGTCCCGCCTCATGGCCCTGGACGCCCAGGCGATCGGCAACTGGGGCTGCCTGCCCGAGCACTACCCGACCCTGCTTGAGCTGGTGCGCTCGGGCGCGGTCGCCGTGGCCCCCCTCTGTGAGACCTTCCCCTTGGACGACGTGCAGCAGGTGCTGGAGGCCGTTCGTGCCCACCGCATCCACGGCCGCCCCGTCCTGATCCCCTGAGCGCGCTGGAGACACGATGACCGAGCTCGTCGACCACAACCTGGTCCCCGACCACGCCTTCGCAAGCATCGGCTACGAAGAGCGCCCCCTCATCCTGCCCGACGGCAGCACGGCCGAGGGCCTGCACAACGTCTGGATCGTCCTGGACAACCCCGGGCAGTACAACTCGTACACCACCCAGATGGTCAAGGACGTGATCCTGGCCTTCCGCAAGGCCTCCAACGATCGCCGCTGCGTGGCCGTGGTCTTCACCGGCGCCGGCGACAAGGCCTTCTGCACCGGCGGCAACACGAAGGAGTACGCCGAGTACTACTCCAGCCGCACCCTCGAGTACCGCCAGTACATGCGGCTCTTCAACGACATGGTCAGCGGGATCATGGCCTGCGACAAGCCGGTGATCTGCCGCGCCAACGGCATGCGCGTGGGCGGCGGGCAGGAGATCGGCATGGCCTGCGACTTCACCGTCGCCAGCGACCTGGCGATGTTCAGCCAGGCCGGCCCCAAGCACGGATCGGTGCCCGACGGCGGCTCCACCGACTTCCTCCCGGTCTACGTGGGCATCGAGCGGGCGATGTACAGCATCACCCTCTGCGAGCCCTGGTCGGCCCACAAGGCCATGCGCCTGGGCATGATCACCGACGTCGTGCCGGCCCTGAAGGT
This sequence comes from uncultured Pseudomonadota bacterium, assembly GCA_937907595.1. Taxonomy (GTDB): domain Bacteria; phylum Myxococcota_A; class UBA796; order UBA9615; family UBA9615; genus CALCXL01. Next base: position 2,219 of record CALCXL010000604.1, on the reverse strand, counting down.
CGACGGCCGCTGGGTGCCCAACCCCCTGGTCGTCACCGACCGCTATGTCGACGACTTCGGCCGCATCGTGCACGGCGAGTACAAGACCGGGCTGGAGCGCGACGCCGGCAAGGCGCTGCTGGCGCAGGGCACCGTCGACCTGAGCGGCCTGGACGCCAAGGTCGACGAGCTGGCCGGCAAGATCGCCCTGACCATGCCCGACTGCCTGACCAAGGCCTTGGAGAGCATGCGCAAGCACAAGCTGGTGCACTGGGACCGCAACCGCGAGTCCAACCGCGCCTGGCTGGCCCTGAACATGATGACGGAGGCCAACGCCGGCTTCCGCGCCTTCAACGACGGCCCGCGCAGCGATCGCGAGGTCGACTTCCTGGAGGTGCGCCGCCGCCTGGCCGAGGGCCAGCGTTGGGACGAGGACCTGGTGCACGCCGTCAACCCCCACATCAAGCCCCGATGACCGGGGTCGACGCCGACCTGAGGCACGACGGCGCCGTATTGCGCGTGGTGGTCGCCAACGGCAAGGGCAACATCCTGGACCGCGCCATCATCGACGCGCTGCGCGGAGCGCTCGCCGAAGCGAAGGAGCACCCGGGCCTGCGCTGCATCGTGATCGAGGGACGCGGGCGCCACTTCTCCTTCGGGGCCAGCGTGCAGGAGCACGCACCGGACGAGGTGCGGGCCATGCTCCCCCAGTTCCACGGCCTGATCCGCGACGTCGTGCACCTCGACGTGCCGGTGGTGGCCCTGGTGCGCGGGCAGTGCCTGGGCGGGGGCCTGGAGCTGGCTGCGGCCTGCTCCTTCATCGTGGCTGACGAGGACGCCTGGTTTGGCCAGCCGGAGATCAAGCTGGGCGTCTTCGCCCCGGCCGCCTCCGTGCTGCTGCCCGCGCGCATCGCCCCCGCCGTGGCCGAGGATCTGCTGCTGACGGGCCGGAGCATCGACGCCCCCGAAGCGAAGGCCGTGGGCCTGGTCAGCGACGTCTTCCCCTCGGGGCAGGCCGAGGCGGGCCTGCAGCGCTGGCTGGCCGACAACGTGCTGCCGCGATCGGCCGCCGCCCTGCGCTTCGCCCTGCACGCCCTGCGCGCCCCCCTGCGGGACGCCGTCGACCGCCGCCTGCAGTGGGTGGAGGACCTGTACCTGGATGAGTTGATGGCCACCAGCGACGCGCCCGAGGGGATTCGGGCGTTCCTGGAGGAGAGGGAGCCCACATGGACGCACCGATGACCGACGACGGCGACGACATCGTCGAGACCTGCCGCCTGCTCCTGGAGGACATGTCGCTGTCCAGCGTCCAGCGCTGGAAGGAGGAGCACCCCGACGGCAAGGCCATCGGCTGCCTGCCCGGCTACGCACCCCTGGAGGTGATCCACGCCGCCGGCTTCCTGCCCGTGGGCGTCTTCGGCGGCGGCGACCAGCTGGAGATCATCCGCGGCGACGCCTACTTCCAGTCCTACATCTGCCACATCCCGCGATCGGTGGTGGAGCTGGGCGTCAGCGGCAAGCTGGACTGCCTGGACGGCTTCGTCTTCCCGTCGACCTGCGACGTCATCCGCAACCTGTCGGGCATGTGGCAGATCCTGTTCGAGGGGCGCTACGTCAAGTACTTCGACGTGCCCCAGAACTTCCGGGGCAGCCTCGGCGGGCGCTTCTTCCGGCAGGAGTTGGAGGACCTGAGCCGGGGCCTGGAGGGGCTGGGTGGCTTGCCCCTGACCCCCGAACGCCTGGCCGCGGCCATCGCCGACTACGACGTGCACCGCGCGGTCATCGAGCAGCTCTTCGACGCCCGGGCCGCCCACCCCGAGCGCGTGCCCAGCTGGGAGATGTACGTCGTCATGCGCGCCGGCGGGGTCTTGCCGGTGGCCGAGCACACCGACCTGATGCTCCGGTACATGGAGGCTGTGCGTAAGCGCACAGCCCGCGTGCGGGACAACCCCCGCGTCATCGTGCACGGCGCCTTCTGCGAGCAGCCCCCCCTCAACCTGGTGCGGGTCCTGGAGCGGGCCGGCTGCTACGTCGTGGAGGACGACTTCAGCCTGCAGCAGCGCTGGATCCGTGGGCCGGTCCTCAGCCCCGGCGCCGATCCCTGGCGGTCCCTGGTCGACGCCTTCCTGGAGCGATCCCGGCCGTCGGCCATCCGCTACATGGGCGACGCCCCCCGCGGCACCGAGCTGATCGAGGTGGTGCGCCGCACCCGGGCCGAGGGCGTGATCCTGGCCTCGCCG
>CALCXL010000603.1 GCA_937907595.1 uncultured Pseudomonadota bacterium | reverse complement strand
CTGCAACTCGCGCATCGGCCTGCAGCACCCCTTCACCCACAGCCTGTCCGACGGCCTCAAGTGGCCCCAGAAGGAGTGGCGTCGACGCACCTGGCCCCAACAGAAGGGCGCGTGGATGGCCACGGCGCTGGCTCTGGGCCTGCTGTGGGGCCTGGCGATCTGGCGCGGCGTGGAGGACCCCCTGGAGGCGATGGTCCTGAGCCTGGCGATCGTCTTCGCGACCCTGGTCCTCAGCCGCTACTACTGGAGCGTGGCCTGCCTGTTGTTCCTGTTGGGCGGACGGGAGCGGGACGGCCCCCGCGAGGGCCTGCTGGCCGGCGGCCTGTTCGCGCTGCTGGCGGTCTTCTACGCCTACTCCAGCACCCAGGACCGCGCCTTCGGCAACTACGTCCTGGCCAACGTCGGCTGGCTCGTCTTCTGGACGCTGCTTCTGCTCTCCCGGCTGCGCAAGCCGGCCCAGGCAGCCGCTAAGGTGCCCGCATGAAGCCGCTCTACGCCCTGCTCGCCCTCCTCATCGCCTGCCCCGCCGGGGGCGACGACGACGACTCCGCGGCCGCGCCCGAGGGCCCCGATCCCCTGGCCTGGGACGTCACGGACTTCGGCCCCTACAACGTCGGCTACCGCACCTGGACGCACACCTACACGCCCCCGGGGGACATCGGCGAGCGCACGATCGAGGTGCACCTCTGGTACCCCACCGAGGACACGTCGGGCGAAGGCTTCCGCTACCTGGGCGTGTTCCTGGAGGAGGATGCCTGGGTCGGCGCCACCCCCGCCCCGCCGGTGCACGCCGACGGCTACCCCGTGCACCTCTACACCCACGGCCACCAGGGCTTCGCCGGCTCCAGCGCCTTCCTCGCCCGCCGCCTGGCCAGCCACGGCTGGGTGACGATCGCGCCGGACCACACGGACAACACCTTCATCGACAACGACTCGCCCCGGGCCACGTCGCTCTTCTACACGCGGTCGACGGACCTGAGCGAGTCCCTGGATCAGCTGGACAGCGTCGGCGTCACGCACCTGGCCGGCACCCCGGACACGTCGAAGGTCCTGCTCAGCGGCCACAGCTTCGGCAGCCACAGCACCTGGGCCAGCGGCGGCGCCACCTTCGACATGGAGGTGATCGAGGACCAGTGCGCCACCGGCCAGGTGGAGTCGGGGACCTGCACGCCCGCGGAGATCGAGGTCTTCCGGGGCGGCCTGACCGACGAGCGCGTGGTGGCGATGATCCCCATGGCCGGCACGCCGCGGGAGTCCTGGTTCGGCCCCGCCGGCCACCTGGACGTGGTGCACCCGATCCTCAACATGAGCGGCACCGACGACGACGTGGGCGCCCAAGGCATGTTCGACAAGTCGGCGGGCCTGGACTTCACCTGGATCGACGTGCAGGGCGGCTGCCACCAGCTCTTCGGGCTGGGCGCCTGCGACAACATCCCCACGGACGAGGGCTTCAGCATCGTCGGCACCTACGCCCTGGCCTTCGGCCGGGCCCACGTCCTGGGCGACACCGGCGAGGCCACGCTCGGCATCCTGGACCACACCGTCGAGGTCTCGGACCGGGTCGCCTTCCAGCGCCACCTGCCCTGATCCGTCCGTCGCCGCGCTGATCGGCCGCACGCCGGGGCCGCGTCGCCCTCAGCCGCCCCCTACTCCCACTCCTGGTGCACGGGGGGCTCGTACTCCTCGAGCAGGTCGAAGATCATCTCCACGTGCCGCGCCTCGTCCTCCCGCCCCAGGGCGCGGAGCTGCTGGGCGGCCAACTGGTAGGCGCGTCGGGCGCGCTGCTCCTGCCCGCCCTCCCGGGCCACGTCCCCGGCCAGCCGCGCCATGTTGGCCACGTCCGGGTCCACGTAGGCCGTCTCCTCCAGCAGGGTGCGGGCGGAGTTGAGGTGCAGATCGAACGCGGGGCCGTCGCCCTCAGCGATGACGGGGGCCAGCAGCAGCGCGTGCAGGGTGCCCTGCATGGGCGCAAGGCCCTGGCGATCGAAGATGGACAGCGCCGACTGCAGGATCTCCCGGGCCTCCGCCCAACGCCCCTGCTGGGCGAGCATCTGCCCCAGGTTGGCCACCGGGTAGACCGCGTGGATGGCGCCGATGGCCAGCAGCCGCTCCCGGGCCTGGCGGTAGCAGCGCTCGGCCTCCTGCAGGTTGCCCTGCCCGCGCAGGCTGTCGCCCAGGTCGTTGAGGGTGGAGGCCTGCTCCCAGCGCATGTTGTGCGCCGCGAAGGTCTCCGCGCCCTGCTGGAACATCACCTCCGCCTCGGCGTAGCGGCTGCCGTGCACCCAGGTCCGCCCCAGCCCCACCTGGCAGTTGGCCGCGCCCACCGTGTCCCCCGACTCCAGGCAGGCGTGCAGCGCCTGGCGGAACACGGCCTCGGCCTGCCCCAGGTCCCCGCGCACCCGCAGCGCGTAGCCCAGGCTGCGCTGGCAGTCGACCAGCAGGTGGGCGTCCCAAAGCTCCTGGGCCCGGCCCTCCGCCGCGCGCAGGTGCTTCCAGGCGCTGAGCCCGTCGCCCCGCAGCAGCGCGTCCAGGCCCCGCTCGCGGTCGACGTGCACGCTGATCCGCTCCCAGCCCGGCTGCTTCACGAAGGGCATGCAGCGGGCCAGCCACTGGCGCCCTTCCTCGAAGTGCCCGCGCATCCGCGCCGCGTAGATCCGGCTGATCCACCCCTCCCCCCAACGGGGGTCGTCGCCGGCGAGCCCGCGCTTCGCCATGGCGTCGTCGCGCAGATCCAGCAGCCAGGTGCAGTAGCGGTACTCCCCCCGCTGCATGCGCGCGTCCGCCCCCTGATGCAGGGGCTCCAGGGCCGCCTCCAGGTCCGTGGACGTGCCCGACGCCAGCAGGTGCCGCCCCCGACGCTCCGCCGCCAGGGGCCCCGGCTTGCGGGCCAGCATCCGACCGCAGACCCGGTGCTGCAGCTCCAGCCGCCCCGCGTCCCGCGCCCGCGCCAGCAGCTGATCGCGCAGCAGCACGTGCACGAAGCCCCACGCCCGTCGGGGGTCCCCGCCCTCGCACCAGGCCAGGCGGTGGGCCATGAGCTCGTCGACCAGCGCCCAGGGGGGCTGCATGCCGGCCATGGCGCAGAGGTCCCGCCACTCGCCGCCGTCGACCTCCACCCCCAGCACCGCGGCCAGCTCCAGGGCCAGGGTGTCGCCGCGCAGCCGCCCGCCCAGCAGGCGATCGAGCCGGCTGCTCCAGAGCTGCCCCACGGTGGCGGGCAGCTCCACTGCCTCGGACAGCTCGAAGCCGCCGTCGCCCTCGTGCAGCAGCCCGCGCTCCACCCAGTCGACCACCAGCTGCACCGCGAAGTGGGGCATGCCTTCGGTGGCCAGCTCCACCGTGCGCGCCAGGTCCGGCCCCAGGCCCAGGGTGTGGCGCAGCAGCTCCGTCGACTCCGCGGGGGCCAGGGCCTCCACCACCACCCGCGAGACGTCCTTGCGCGCGGCGAGGGCCCGCAGGGTGTCCGTGGCCAGGCTCTTCTCCTCCATCGCGTCGGTGCGGGCGGTCAGGATCACCAGCGCGGGGAAGGCCTCGCCGAAGGCCGGCTCCAGCAGGTTCTGCACCAGCTCCAGGGTCTCCGTGGCCCACTGGGCGTCGTCCACGATGAGGATCGGCAAGCGACGCCCCGCCACCACCGCCATGAACCGACGCACCAGCTCGAAGCGCTCCTGGGGGGCCTTGAGGCGCAGCACCGGCCCGAAGCGCCCCATCACCGGCGTGTCCGCCTCCTGGGGGGAGACGAGCTCGGCCAGGTCCTCCAGGGCGTCGCGATCGACCACGCCCAGGGCCCCCAGCCGCTCCTCGAGGGCCCGCTCCACGTCCAGCCGGGACAACCCTCCCAGCCGCAGAAAGCGCGACACCAGGCCGCCCAGACCGCTCCGCGCGGCCGGTCCGGGGGAGTGCGTGGCCTGCACGACCGTCGCCAGCCCCAGCTCGTCGGCCCGCTCGCCCAGCCAGCGCGCCAGGCGGGTCTTGCCCACCCCCGCCGGCCCCTCCAGGAGCACCACCTCCGGCCGGCTCCGCGCCCGCACCCGGGTCAGCGCGTCCCACAGCACCCGCCGCTCCTGCTCGCGCCCCACCAGGGGCAGGGTGCGCAGCCCGGCCAGGCCCAGCCCGAGGGCGCGCGGGCGCGGGCGCTCGTTGCGCACCAGGCGCCAGGTGACGGGCGTGGGGAGCTGCAGGGGGTCGAAGCCGACGGGGTCCACCACCGCCGTCTCCAGCCCCTCGAGCACGAAGAGGGCGTCGGCGGCGCGCTGGAAGCGGTCGTCGGGGCGCTTGGCCAGCATGCGCGCCAGGAAGTCGAAGTAGGCGGGCGGCACGGGGTGGGCGGGGCGGAAGGGTGGCAGCGGCGCGGTCAGGTGCGCCTGCCGGAAGCGCTCGAAGGTCCCCTCCCCCGAATAGGGCGCGCCCCCCGTCGCCAGGGCCCAGGCCACGCAGCCCACGGCGTAGAGGTCGGTCCAGGGCCCCAGGGCCCAGAACGCCTCGCGGAACTGCTCGGGTGCCATGTACACGGGCGTGCCCACCAGGAGCTCGTCGTGCTCGGCCCGGTCCCGCCCCAGCAGGTGCGACAGCCCGAAGTCCACCAGCTTCAAGGTGCCCGGCTGGCCGTCCCAAAGCAGGTTGCCGGGCTTGATGTCCCGGTGGACCAACCCGCGGGCGTGGGCGTGGGCCAGGGCCCGGAGCAGGGACATCAACAGCCCCCGCTGCGCCGGCCACTCCAGCTGCCCCTTGAGGCCGCTCAGATCGGCCCCGTCGACGTGCTCCATGCCGTACCAGGGCGTGCCGTCGACGAAGGTTCCCCGCGAGGCCTCCGCCTCCGCCTGGGTCACCTCCCCGTGGTCCAGGATGGTGACGATGTTGGGGTGGTCCAGCGCCGCCACCGCCCGGACCTCGTTGCGGAAGGCGTCCCGGAAGTGGCCGTGGCGGGCGTACTTGCGCGTGAGGATCTTGACCGCGGCCGTCAGCCCGGTGGCGCGGTGCACCCCCTTCCAGACCTCACCCATGGCCCCCTCACCGATGGGGGCGTCGAGGTCGAAGGGGCCGAGGGACAGAGCGGTCACGAGCGGCGGAGTATAGGGATCGATCGCCCCGAGCCGGGCCGGATTTCACGTCCCGAGGACCCCAACGGAGGAGGCCCCCGCCCGGTTTCCCGAACGGGGGCCTCCTGGACCGCGGTGCAGACCGGTTCTTACATCGAGCAGGTGAAGGTCGGGACCTCCGCGCACTCGCCGCCCTGCTGGTTGTTGGGGTCGTCGTCGCAGATTTCGCCACCCATGGTGCTGGTGGTGACGGTCTCTTCGCCGCACAGGTTCTGCTCGCTGCCGACCCGGACCATCACGCCCGCCGACGTCACCGGAACCTCGACGCAGTAGCTGCCGTCGCTGTTCGTCGTGGTGCTGAACACCGCGACGTCGGGGAAGTTGAGGTCGTAGGCCTCGACCGGGACCATCTGGGCGGCCTGGCTGTTGATGATGACCTCACCGGCGGCGCAGGCCGTCTGGCCGTAGGGGCGCAGGATGGCGAGGTTCGGGCAGCCGCTCTGGCAGCCGGGCAGGCCCGCCTGGCTGAACATGCGGGTGGGCTGGTAGCCGGGCTCGTCCTGGGCGGTCAGCACGTACACTTCGGTCGTCGAGAAGACCGGCACGGCCAGGCAGAAGCCACCGTTGGAGTCGGTCTGGGCGATGCCGCCCTGGGGCGAGACGACGTCGGCGCCGGCCACCGGGTTGCCCTGGCTGTCGATCACCAGGCCCGACACGCAGGTCATGATGTCGATGGGCAGGGTGCCCAGGTCGACGCAGTCGGAGTTGTTGCCGTCGGTGCAGGTCGCCTGGGTGCCGGTGGTCACCGGGTCCGTGCGCTGCGTCGCCGGCTGGCCGCCGATCGTGTAGCTGATCTCAACCCAGACGGTCTCGCCGTTCTTGACCTCGATGCAGAAGCTGCCGTCCTGGCCGGTGCGGGCGGTGGTCGTCGAGGAGTAGGTCAGGCCCACGGCGCGGGCGGTGGCGCCGACGCGGGGGGTGCCCTGGCTGTTGGTCACGATGCCGGTGATGCAGCCGTGGCTGGGCATGGGCTGGTCGCAGTTCCACGAGGAGAAGTGCGGGGCGTTGAACTCCCAGTACCAGGTGCCGTCGGGGTCCTGCACCAGGGTGCCTTCGCCCTCCTCAACCCACTTGCCGGTCGCGGTGTCGAAGGACCAGGCCGGCACGGTCTCGCCGGACGGGACCGACGCGTTGGCGGCGTCCTGGATCTGCAGGGGGATGCGCAGGGGCGCGGTCTCCGCGCCCAGGTTGAGCTCCTGGCCGTCCTCACCGAAGAGGTTGACCTGGACCATGCCCCAGGACTCGAGGCGCTGGGCGTCGCCCATGGCGTCCACGGCCGTGAAGTCGCCGGGCGCGGCGAAGATCTCGTTGCCGTCGTCCATGTCCGAGGTCAGGTCGTAGAAGGTGGCTTCCACGGTGACGCTGCCGGAGTACTCGTTGCCCTCGGCGTCGACGAAGTTGTCGGCCGGCAGCGAGAAGGTGGCGCCGTGCTCGTCCACGGTCGTCAGGCCCAGGCCGTCCGACGAGTCGAAGGTCTCGACCAGGTCGACCTGCGCCATGGTCTGCAGGACCGCGTTCTCCACGCCGTCCATGATCTCGAAGGGCAGGTAGCTGCGGGCGTAGCCGGTCTTCACGAAGGAGACGACCACGTTCGGGGAGGCGTCCACCGCGAAGGCGAAGCGGCCGTCCAGGTCGGACTCGCCAACGAAGCCGTTGCTCGTGGAGACGGTCACGCCGGCGACCGGGGCGCCCCAGGCGTCGCGGACCACGCCGGTGAGGCCCGTGGTGAAGTTGAGTACGTCGTCGTCGTCGTTGACGTCGTCGTCGTCATCGCCGGGGGTGACGATGGGGTCGGCCGGGGTGTCCCCGCCGGGGCCGCCGTACTCTGCGCCAACGCACCCGACTCCGAGGAGTCCGGCGCCGGCCAGGATGGCGATCCACTGCGTGTTGCTAAACAGGTTCTTGGTCATGTTCGAGCCCTCCGGTGTCGTGCTGGCGTCCGCGGTCCTGGACACCTGAGTACCAATTCGACTTGGCGAGATTGTTTCCCAGGTCTTTGCAGCGGGTCAACTAATTCTTGACAAATACTTTGCAGAAAATGTGAATCTTCTGTCATTTCGCGGCTTTGAGGCTGTCAGGTGATCTTGACAACTCATCGATCCGCTCCTGCGATCGCGATCCAGCGATCCGTCTGTGGGCAATTTGCCCCCCGCGCAGGGGCACGTCACGAAGAATCTTCACCCATCCGAATCCCCCCGAGATCCCCTGCCCACCGACCCAATGCGCAGAATCCCCGCCGGCGGACCGACGGGGATTCTGGGGGCGGGGGGACGTTCGCCAGAAAGCGCCGAAGCGCTACATCGTGCACTCGAAGGTGGGCACCTGCAGGCACTCGGGGTTCTGCGAGAAGTCCGTGTCGTCGCAGACCCCGCCGGCCGAGCTCGACGTGTTCACCGTCTCCGCGCCGCAGGGCGACGTGGCGTTGCCGACCCGGACCAGGACCCCGGCGGCGGTGACGGGCACCTCGATGCAGTAGCTGCCGTCGGCCTGGGTGGTGGTGGTGAACACCGGCGTGTCCAGGAAGTTCACGTCGTAGGCCTCGACCGGGAGCATGGCTGCGGCCTGGTTGTTGACGCGGACCTCGCCCTGGGCGCAGGCCGTCTGGCCGTAGGGCCGGAGGATGGCCAGGTTCGGGCAGCCGTTCTGGCAGCCGGGCAGGCCAGCCTGGGAGAAGACGCGGGTGGGCTGGTAGCCGGGCTCGTCGGCCTGAGTCAGCACGTAGACCTCGGTGGTCTGGAAGACCGGCACGGCCAGGCAGAAGCCGCCGTTGGCGTCGGTCTGGGCGATGCCACCCTGGGGGGAGACCACGTCCGCGCCGGCCACCGGGTTGCCCTGGCTGTCGATCACGATGCCGGACACGCAGGTCATGATGTCGATGGGCACCACGCCGACGTCGACGCAGTCGGAGTTGTTGCCGTCCGTGCAGGTGGCCTGGGTGCCGGTGGTCACCGGGTCCGTGCGCTGCGTCGCGGGCTGGCCGCCGATCGTGTAGCTGATCTCGATCCAGACGGTCTCGCCGTTCTTGACCTCGATGCAGAAGCTGCCGTCCTGGGCCGTGCGGGCCGTGGTCGTCGACGTGTAGGTCAGGCCGACCGCGCGCACCGTGGCGCCGACGCGGGGGGTGCCCTGGCTGTTGGTGACGATGCCCGTCACGCAGCCGTGGGTGGGCAGGGGCTGGTCGCAGTTCCACGAGGAGAAGTGCGGCGCGGCGAACTCCCAGTACCAGGTGCCGTCGGCGTCCTGCACCAGCGTGCCCTCGCCCTCCTCGACCCACTTGCCGGTCTCGGTGTCGAAGGACCAGGCCGGGACCGTGGTGCCCGTGGGCACCGACGCGTTGGCGCTGTCCTGGATCTGCAGGGGGATGCGCATGGGTGCGGCCTCGTCGCCCAGGTTGAGCTCCTGGCCGTCGGCGCCGGTGAGGTTGACCTGGACCATGCCCCAGGACTCCAGCCGCTGGGGGTCGCCGTAGGCGTCGATGGCGGTGAAGTCGCCGGGCGCGGCGAAGATCTCCAGGCCGTCGTCCGCCTCGGAGGTGAGGTCGTAGAAGGTGGCCTCGACCGTGACCTGACCCTCGTAGCTCTGCCCCTCGGCGTCCACGAAGTTCATGCCGGGCAGGCTGACCGTGGCGCCGTGCGCGTCGACGGTGAAGTCCAAGCCCGTGGCGGCGTCGAAGGACTGGACGAAGTCGACCTCCGCCATCGTCTGGAAGATGGCGTTCTCGGTGTCGGCCAGGATCTGGAAGGGCACGTGGCTGCGGGCGTAGCCGTCCTTGCGGAAGGAGACGACGGCGTTGTCCTTGGGCGCTGCCTCGAAGGCGAAGCGGCCGTCGGCGTTGGTCACGCCGCTGGCGCCGTGGTTGGTGCTGACCTGCACGCCCTCGACCGGGTTGCCCCAGGCGTCGCGCACCAGGCCGGTGACGGCGGTGTCGAAGTCCAGGCCGGCGGGGGCGCCGACGTCGTCGTCGTCGTCTCCCTGGGCGGGGTTGTAGTCGAGGTTGGGCTCGGTGACGCCGGTGGTGGCGCCGGCTCCGCTGCCGTACTCGGCGCCCACGCAGCCGGTCAGGCCGGCCGCTGCGAGCACCGCGATCCAAGTTGTGTGGGTCCAGATGCGCTGGTTCATGGTCGGTCCCTCCGTCGTCCACCCGGGCACCCCGGGCTCGGGGCGGGCGGACGCTGTGTTTCGGTCCGCTGAGTGTCAAATACCCTCGACAATTGGTCAACAACTTCTTGACAATCTCTTTGCATTTAATCAGGTAGTCCAGTGATTTCTCGTGGTTACGATTTTGCGCGAGTCTTGACATTTGCCGCCTCGACGCCGCAGAAGCCCTGAAAGCTGCGCGGGCGATTGAATGAAATGGCCCCCGACTCCGTCCACGCCGCACCGCCACCCGGAGTCGCCATGCGCCTGTCTTCCGTCGCCCTGCTCGCCCTCCCCCTGGCGATCGCGATCGCGATCGCACCCGAGTCCGCGCAGGCGGGCACCTTCCCGTCGAACGAGCGACCGGTCTGGATCGGGGTCGGCGGATCGGGCGCGATCGCCGGGATCGAGGACTCGGGGGTGGGCTACTTCAACCTGACCCTGGGGCTGCGCCTGGCGCCGGTGGTGCCCGAGGTCACGATCCGCGAGGGGATCGGCCGGGACCCCACCCACCACATCACGTCCATCGCCGCCGGCGCGCGCTTCCTGATGCCCGCGCTGGGGATCCTGCGCGCCAACGTTCGGGTGGCCTTCAGCCACCAGCACGAGCTCCCGTTCCCCAAGCTGCTGGACGATCCGGCGGCGGCGATCTTCGGCGTGCACCCCGCCATGACCCACCGCACGGGCTTCGAGACGGGCGCCGGGCTGGACCTGAAGCTGGACCCGAAGGGCCACATCGGCCTCTTCGGGCAGGTCAACGCGATCTTCCTGCCGGGATCGGAGGGCCCGCCGTTCTACGTCCTCGGCGAGCTCGGGGTGTCCTTCGCCGTGGGACCGGCCTGATCGACGCGGGCGACGCGGAAGGGGCCCCTCGGATCGCAGCGGTCGACGCGGCGGGGCCCTCCGATCCAGGCCCCCTCCCCGTCCGCAGCCCCCCCTCTCAGCGCAGCAGCGAGGGCCGGTAGTCGTCCGGGGCGTCGAAGCCCAGCAGGTCCAGGGCCGTGGCGGCCACGTTGGCCAGCCCGCCGCCGGACATCAGGGTTCGCCCCCCGCGCGGGTCGAACAGGTGCATCGGCACCGGGTTGAGCGTGTGCGACGTCAGCGGATCGGCGCCGTAGGCACCCGCCTTCTTGTCCCACTGGAACATCTGGTCGGCGTTGCCGTGATCGGCCGTGATCAGCGCCGCCCCGCCAAGGCGCTCCAGCACCGGCAGCAGCCGCGCCAGGCACAGGTCCACCGCCTCCACGGCCAGGATGGTGGGGTCCAGCTTGCCGGTGTGCCCCACCATGTCGCCGTTGGCGTAGTTGACGCGCAGCAGCCCCGGCGGCTGGGCGGAGGTCAGCGCGGCCAGGGTGGCGTCGGTGACCTCGGCCGCCTTCATCCAGGGGCGCTGCTCGAAGGGCACGTCGTCGCTGGGCACCTCCAGCCAGGTCTCGCCGTCGAAGCGGGACGAGCGGTTGCCGTTCCAGAAGTAGGTCACGTGGCCAAACTTCTGGGTCTCCGCGCAGGCCCACTGGCGGACGCCGCTGACGGACAGGAACTCGCCCAGGGTGCGGTCGATGGCCGGGGGCTCCACCAGGAACCGGGGCGGCATGTGCGTGTCGCCGTCGTACTGCATCATCCCGGCGAAGCGGACGGCGGGGCGACGGACCCGGTCGAAGGCGGGCAGATCCTCGTCCACGAAGGCCCGGCTGATCTCCAGCGCGCGGTCGCCGCGGTAGTTGAAGAGGATGACCCCGTCGCCGTCCTGCATGGGGCCGGTGGGGCCCGAAGCGTCGCCGACGACGAAGGGCGGCAGGAACTGGTCGACCGCGTCGGCGTCCTCCTCCCGGAAGGTGGTGATGGCGTCCCGCGCGGTGGGGAAGCGCCGGCCCTCGCCCAGGACGTGGGCCTGCCATCCCGCCTGGACCATGCCCCAGTCCGCCTCGTAGCGGTCCATCGTCACCTTCATGCGCCCGCCGCCCGACGCGATGCGGTAGCGCCCCTCGGGGCTGAGCTCGGCCAGCAGCGCCTCCAGCTTGTGCAGGTAGTGCAGGGCGGAGCGCTCGGCGACGTCGCGGCCGTCGAGCAGGACGTGCACGCAGACGTCGCGGCAGCCGTCCTGGGCGGCGCGGCGCAGCATGGCGTGCAGGTGGTCCTCGTGGCTGTGCACGTTGCCGTCGGACAGCAGGCCCAGGAAGTGCAGGGTGTGCCCGCCGGACACGCAGGGGCCCACGACCTCCTTCCAGGCCGCGCCCTCGAACACCGCGCCGGTGGCGATGGCCGCCTCCACCAGCTTGGCCCCCTGATCGAAGACCCGGCCGGCGCCCAGGGCGTTGTGGCCCACCTCCGAGTTGCCCATGTCGGCGTCGCTGGGCATGCCCACCGCGGTGCCGTGGGCCAGCAAGGTGGTGCTGGGGCCGCGCGCCAGGCGATCCAGCGTGGGGGTCCGGGCCAGCCACACCGCGTCGCCTTCGTCCCGTCGCCCCACGCCGACGCCGTCGAGCACGACCAGCAGCAGGGGGCCCGGCAGGGCGGAGGAGGCACGGCGATGCAGGGGCTTGACCATGCTGGGGCTCTACCAGAGGCGCGCGCCCGCGACCACCGCCGGCTCCCCGGCTTGACCGGCGGCGCGAGGGGACCGAGGATCAGGCCATGCCCGCACCCCCCGCAGGAGCCGATCGCCCATGAAGACGGGAATGCTGGTCGCCGCGCCGAACATGGAGGACTCGTTCTTCTCCCGCACCGTCGTGCTGCTGTGCGACTACGGCGAGGACGGCGCCATCGGCGTGATCACCAACCGGATCACCGACGTGACCTCGGAGGAGGTCCTCAAGCAGATGGACATCGAGGCCGGCGGCGGCATCCGCTCCATCGTGCGGTGGGGCGGCCCCGTGCAGCCCGGGGCGGTGTTCCTGACCTTCCGCACCACCGACGAGGACCCGCCCGTGCGCGACGTCAACGACCCCGAAGGCGACGACGACGTGGAGCCCGCCTTCCTGGTCAACGACGCCCTGCGGGTCAGCCCGGCGCGCTCGGTCATCGCCGCGGTGGCCGAACAGACCCGCACGCACCCCGCGTTCTTGACCCTGGGCTACGCCGGGTGGGCGCCGGGGCAGCTGGATCGGGAGATTCAGTCGGGCAGCTGGATCCTGCTGGACGTCGACGAGGCGATCGTCTTCGGCGTGGATCCCGAGGACCAGTGGGAGCAGTGCATTCGCAGCCTGGGCATCGACGAGAGCCTGCTCTGGATGCACCCCGTCGAGGAGTAGGTCGCCCGCGGAGCCAAGATCGGCGGACGCCGACGACGCCCACCGGCTCAGCCGTCGCTCAGGTGCCCAGCCCGTCGGCCAGCAGATGCACCATCGCCATCACCGGCACCATGGTGTGGGTGGAGCTCGAGGTGGGGAACAAGGAGGCGTCGGCCACGTACAGGTTGTCGAAGCCCCGCACCCGGAAGTCCAGGCCCACCACGCAGTCCTCGCCGGGGCCCATGCGGCAGGTGCCCTGGGGGTGCGCGCTGATCATCGGCAGGTCGTTGGCGCGGCTGGGCAGCCGATCGAGGTGGGACAGGTCCCTCTCCGACGTCACCAGCGGCACCCCCACCGCCGGCACCCGGACCTCCAGCGCGCCCGCCGCCAGGTAGATGCGCGCCGCCGTCTTCATGGCCTCGATCATCGTGCTGTGGTGCTCGGCGCTGGGCCGGTAGTCGATCTTCGGGCGCTTGCCCTTCCCCCAGATCACGCGCCCCTGGGGCCGATCGGGCACCAGGCAGAGCGCCGCGGCCAGGTGGCGATACTGGGCCAGCAGGGGCCGCAGGGCGGGCATGGGCAGGGGCACCAGCGACGCCGTCATGGCCGGGCCCGCCGCGATGGGCTCCAGGGTGAAGCCGCCCAGGCCGCGCTCGGCCGTGACCTCCAGGGAGGAGTGCAGGCCCCAGGCCTGGGGGATGCCGCGGTGGAAGTCGACCACGTCGGCGAAGCGGGCCACGATCGGCGCCTGGGGCTGCAAGGTGAGGTTGCGACCCAGGGCTCGGGGCCGAACCGCGCTGCGCTGGAGGATGCCGGGGGTGTGGATGGGGCCCGCGGCCAGGAACACCCGCTCGCCGCGCACCTCGAAGCCCTCGCCGGCGACGCCGACCGCCCGGTGCCCGTCCAGGAGCACGCGGTCGACCCGCTTGCTGCACCACAGCCGCGCGCCGGCCGCCTCCGCCCGGGGCAGGTGGGCCACCAGGGTGCCGCGCTTGGCGTCGTAGGCGCAGCCGATCATGCAGTAGCCGGAGCCCACGCAGCCCACGCGGTTGTGGGCCAGGGGGCCGCCCTTGAGGCCCAGCTTGGCGGCGCCCTCGGCCATCAGCCGGTTGTTGCGGTTGAGCTCTTCGGGGGCGATGGGCCCCGCCCCCATCTCCGCCAGGGCACGCTCGGCGGCGGCCTGCACGTCGCCGTCGCTGATGCCGCCCCAGTCGCCCCAGCCGAAGTGCTGCCGCCAATGCTGCAGCACCGCGGCCTCCATGGGCACGCAGTCGCCCTGGTTGACGGTGGTGGAGCCCCCCAGGCAGCGGCCCTGCAGCACGGAGATGCCGCCGTCCTTGGTCAGCTGGTTGCCCGCGTCGCGGAACAGCAGGTTGTACATGGCGCCTTCGCGCTGGTTGAAGTCGG
Source organism: uncultured Pseudomonadota bacterium (assembly GCA_937907595.1). Taxonomy (GTDB): domain Bacteria; phylum Myxococcota_A; class UBA796; order UBA9615; family UBA9615; genus CALCXL01. Next base: position 4,037 of record CALCXL010000603.1, on the reverse strand, counting down.
CCTTGCTGACCCGGGGCCCCTCCTCCACCACGCAGACGCTGCGCCCGGCCTCGGCCAGGCGGGCGGCCAGGACCCCTCCCCCGGCGCCCGACCCCACGATCACGTCCTGCACCGTCACCGTCTCCATCACTTCACCCACGGGCCGTCGTAGCCCAGGTCGCCCCAGGCCTCCGGCCGGTCGAACCAGATGAAGCGGGCGGCCTTGCGCAGGGCGGAGTGGATCTGGCGGCGCACGCCCACGGGGGAGGTCGCCCAGGACTCCAGCAGGTCCCGCGCCTCGTCCCGGGGCAGGGCGCTGAAGCGGCGCACGTCCAGCAGGCCGCCGGGGGCCATCTCCAGCAGGGTCAGGGCCAGGGAGAGCTCGGCCACCTGGTCGGCGCCGTCGGTGGCCAGGAAGGCGTCCAGCTCCTTCGCGGCCCGGGCGCCGGCGCGGGGGCTGTCCAGCAGGATGTCGAAGGCGGCGACGAGGGTGGCGTAGCCGGCGGGGGCCAGGCCCTGGGGCGCGTGGCGGGGGTCGGCCTGGAGGGGGCGGCGGCCCCAGAGCTGCCAGGTGAGGGTGGCGGCGACGCCGAAGAGGGCTCCGGTGCTCAGGAAGCGCCGACGCGAAGGCTCCACCTCAGGACTGCTCGCCGGCGGAGAAGCGCAGCTTGTGCTCGCCCACGCGGAAGGTGGTGCCGCTGTTGAGCTTGCGACGCTTCGACACCTTGCTCTTGCCCACGAAGACGGGGTTCCAGAAGGGCGACTTCGCCACCAGGAACCACTTGTCGCCCTGCTTGATCAGCTCCGCCGCCATCCGGCCGATCCAGCGGTTGCCGGGGATGCGCACCTCGAAGGAGTCGCTGTTGCCGATGCGGATCGGCGGGTTGGCGCAGGGGATCACCACGATGCGCCCCTCCAGGTTCCAGCTGAGGTGGGGCCCCGACTTGAGCTTCATCTGCTCCAGCAGGTGCTCAAGCTCCTCCTTGCTGGCGGCGACGGTCTGGTTGGCCGACTCCATCACGCCGGGGTGGGACATGGGCGCGGGGCGCTTCTTGCCCTCCAGCGTCCAGGGCGGCGGCGGCGGCTGGTTGCCGACCGTGGGGACGATGGCGGTGGCCACGTCGTCCGCTTCGCCCTCGCGGCTGCGGCTGAGGCTCTGGGCGGCGGGGGTGGCCGCCTCGTAGCGCAGGGTGTGCTTGCCCAGGGTGATGCGGTCGCCGTCGCGCAGGGGCTGGGTGGCCACCTTGTGGTCGTTGAGGAACGTCCCGTTGGCCCCGCCGAGGTCCTCCAGGATGTGCACGCCACCTTCCTCGCGGATGGTCGCGTGCTGCCGGCTGACGATGGGGTTGCCGTCCAGGGGGATGTGGGCGGATCGCCCGCGACCGATGACGACGTGGGGCTCGTCCAACAGCCAGCTCACCTGGAACTTGCCGTTGAACAACACGCTGATCTGCTTCACGAAGTCCTCCACCGCTCGCGACCCGCGCCAGACTAGCGGATCTGGGGCCGTCGCCGTCGGAGGCCGTCGGGCTCGCTATCCTGCGGGCGTGGGAAAGAAGAAGTTCCAATGGGAGGCCGACTCCGGCCTGCCCCGCGACGTGCCCCCGGCCGAGCGCGAACGCAGCCAGCGCAAGCGGGAGGCGGACGCCGTCGACGCCCTGGTGCAGGACCTCCTGGACCTGCCCGTCTACGAGCGCAAGGCGCTGCCCGTGCACGCCGACGTGCTGGCGGGCCTGGCGGTCATCGACGACCTGAGCACCCGGGGCAGCGTGCGCAGCGGACTGCGACGGCAGCGGCTCTACGTCGCCGGACTCCTGCGCTACGAGGACCTGGACGCCCTGCGCGAGGCCCTGCCCCAGCACGGCGGCGTCTCCCCCCGCGAGCAGGCCCTGCAGGTGGTGGAGCACTGGCGACGTCGGCTGGTGGAGGGCGGGGACGAGGTCCTTGACGAGCTGGTGGAGGCCTTCCCCGCCGCGGACCGTCAGGCCCTGCGTTCGCTGATCCGGCGGGCCCAGAAGGAGCACGCGGCGGAGAAGCCCGGCAAGGGCTTCAAGGCGCTGTTCGCGGAGCTTCGCGCCCTCACCGCCCGGGTCTGATCGGCGCCCCTCACAGGCCCCGACTGATCGCCTTCCACAGCAGCGGCAGGGACACGTCCATGCGGTAGTCGATGCTGCTGTGGTTGTCCGGGAACTCGTCGTAGGTCACCTTCACGCCGATCCCCTGCAGCGCGTCGCGCATCTGCCGCGCGCCGAAGTGCAGGTGGTACTGGTCGCGGTTGCCGCAGTCGACGTAGGCCGCGCGCATCGACCGCAAGGCGTCGGCGTGCTCGGGGATCATGCGGACGGGGTCCCAGCGCAGCCAGCGCTCCCAACGCTCGGGATCCAGGGCGCCCGTGTGCAGATCCACCGGGAGCTCGAAGCCGTCGGGGTGATCGGGCTGGGGGTCGAAGCAGGCGGCCATGGCGACGTGCATCACCGCGTGCGTCTCCGCGCTGCTGTGCTTCGGCTTGCCGGCGAAGGCCTCCAGGAAGGCCGGGATCGAGCCGTGGCGCCCCACCTCGGTCGCCGTGCGCGGCAGGTCCGCCCGAAAGCAGAAGTCGAAGTAGCTGTCCCCGCTGTGGCAGGCGAAGGCCCCCCAGGTGTCCGGGTGCAGCATCGCCTGCACGATCGCGCCGAAGCCGCCCGAGGACTTGCCGAACACCGCGCGGTGGTCGCGGTGAACCGCGGTGCGGAACGAGGCGTCCACCAGGGGCACGACCTCCTGCACCAGGTAGCGCGCGTAGTCGCCGCAGACGCTGGAGTCGATGTACTGCGAGCCCCCCAACCGCGTGAAGCAGTCGGGGAACACGACGATCATCGGCCCGATGCGGCCCAGGGAGATCAGGCGGTCCAGCCGCTGGGGCAGGGCCTCGGCGAAGGGCTTCCAGTTGAGCTGGCTGTGGCCGGTGCCCAGGAAGCCCGCCAGGTAGCAGGCGACGGGGTACCGGCGATCGCCCTGGTCGTAGCCGGGCGGCAGGTAGACGGGGACCTCGCGGACGTGCGGGTCCCCCAGGCGGTTGCCCCGCAAGGCCTGCGACTCCAGGGAGAGCCGCTCGATCCGCCCGGGCTCAGCCGGGCCCTGGCGCTTGCGGGGCCACACGCGGGGTGAGCCCTACAGCTCGTTGCCGTCGAAGACGTGGCACATCTCCACCATCTCCAGGGAGACGGCCTCGGCCGCGGTCTCCAGCGCGCCGTAGGTCGTGGGACCGGACGTGATCTCCTCGCTCAGGGCCCACAGGCGCCAGCGGTACTGGTTCTGGCCGCCGGGGCAGGAGCCCAGGTAGCCGTTCCAGCCGAAGCCGTTGTCCAGCTCGATGGCGTTGCCCGGCGGCGTGTTGGTCACGTCGCGGCCGGAGATGGCCTGCGCCAGGCCCGTCTCCGTGGGGGGGATGTTGTAGATGGCCCAGTGCGGGTACCCGCCGGCGGTGGGGTCGTCGAAGATGAGGGCCAGGGCCACGGTGCCGTCGGGCACGCCTTCCCAGGCGATCTCCGGGTTGCTGTTGGCGCAGGCGAACTCGAGGGGCAGCGCCAGCTCGCAGTCGCGGGTGTTCACGAAGTAGGGGTCGACGAAGTCGGGCGACCACATGCTGAAGGGCGGCGGCGTGGCGTCGTCGTCGTCCATGGCCGACGAGTCGTCGTCGTCGGAGCTGTCGTCGTCGTCGGTGACGACGGGGGTGCAGCCCGGCAGGGCGAAGGGGAGGGACAGGAGGAGGGCCAACAGGCGCCAGTGGGTCATGACTTCGAGACCTTTCGCTTGATCGTCCAACCGGCCCAGCCGGCGAGGAGGAGTCCGATGAGGAGCATTGCGACGACGCTGTGCAGCACCATCGACACCACCACGGTGATGCCCGTCAATACCAGGGCGATGGGCAGGGTGGCCACCATCACGAGCCCGCGGGACGCGTTTCCCAGGAAGGGGAGCACGTCCAGGACCTCGCTGAGCGGGGCCAGGGTCATCAGCATGCCGATCCACATCATGAGGAAGCCGGCCCCCCGGCCCATCCAGCCGATCGCCTTGTA
>CALCXL010000602.1 GCA_937907595.1 uncultured Pseudomonadota bacterium | reverse complement strand
TCACAAGCGATCCGCGCGGCCTTACGGTTGCCTGGAAGGAGCAGCGCCTCGGCGACCGACGTGGCGTCCGATCGGCCCACGGACTGCCCGTTGACGACCAGGTTGCTGGAGAAGAGGGTGCGGATCGACGTGATCGCGTTGAGCGAGCAGGTGGCGGCGAGGAAGGCGAAGAGCAGGTCGGCCCACTCCTCCTTCGCCTTGAGGCCCGCGATCAGGAGCCCGGCGCCGATGAGGCCGACCGCGGCCACGCCGAAGGGGTTGCGCACCCACAGCAGCACCGACAGGAGCATGGCGGCGCCGAGGCTGGCGATGCCCACCCGGCCCACGCGGGGCAGCCGGCGGGCCAGGAGCAGGAGCATGCCGAGGAGGGCGGTGCCGTTGTAGCCGGCGCTGGCCACGAACGCGTTGGCCAGGCGGTTGGGCGGGCGGCTGCTGTAGGCGAGGCCGGAGCCGTCGGCGTAGAGCTTGAGGGAGACGAAGTCGCCGCCGAGCAGGATCGCCGCCAGCCCGTGGGACATCTCGTGCACCCAGGTGCTGAAGAGCTTGAAGGGGTACAGCAGGTAGGGCCCGTAGGGCACGTTCATGAGGATCAGAAGCGCGGCCAGGGCCAGCAGCAGCCTGGATTCAGCTCGCAGGAAGTCCTTCATGGGCGTGCCTCCACCCGGGTCTACGCCGGGGCGGGGGGCACTATTCCAGGGGAGGGCTCACTCCGGGGGGCTCAGGCCGCCCGAGGGCGCCACCAGGACGGAGGCCATGTCCATCAGCTCGCCGCCGATCTGGCCCGCGGGCACGTCGACGGAGAGCACGTCGAAGCCGAAGCGGAAGGGCCCGCCCTCGGTGAGGTCGTAGGCGTCGGGGCTGAGGTCGTAGGCGTCGGGGCTGAGGTCGTAGGCGTCGGGGCTGAGGGAGACGAAGATGACGGACGCGCCGTCGGCCAGGTTGACGGCGTCGGGCAGCTCGGCCGGGACGGCGGCCACGAAGTCTTCGCCGGGCACGGGCACCAGGTCGTCGACGCCGCAGAAGAAGCAGTCGGAGTCGGCGGCGTCGGGGGCGGAGAAGGTGCCCATGGGCAGGAACCAGTCCTGGGTCTGCGTCCAGCCGGCGTAGGACCAGCCCGGGGCGGGCGGGCTGAGGGTGAGGCCGGCCTGGGAGGTGTCGTTGACCCGCTCCATGAACCAGGCGCCCTGGTGGTGGTTGTCGTCGGCGACGTCGTTGTCGGTGGGGGTCCACAGCGACGTGCCGCCGGCGATGTCGACGTCCAGGGCGAAGGCCAGATCGGCGCCGTCGGCGGTGACGGGCCCCACCAGGATCTCCGCGCCGGGCTCGCTGGGCTCCCCGACCTCGATGGTCACCAGGGCCTCGGACCAGAGGGAGAGGTCGTCCACGGCGAAGGTGCCGCCCTCGTTGTCGGCGAAGGTGCCCAGCAGCAGGCTGTCGCCGCCGGAGTCGCGGAGCCACAGGGCGTAGGAGCCGGGGCCGCTGGCCGGCAGGTCCAGGGTGTCCAGCGTCAGGGTGCTGGCCGAGGTGCAGCCGCAGAGCAGCAGGGTCGCCGCGATCATCGCCTTGTTCATTCGGTCGCTCCGGTCGTCGTGGTCCATGACGTGCCTACGGACGGCAGCGCCCCTCGGATCACAGTGTGCTCTATCGCACCCATGATCCATCGGGCAAAGGGCCGCCGGCTCGAGCGAGGGGGCGACGGGCGGCGCGGGGGGCGCGCTTCGGGAATACTGCGATCCGTGAGCAGCGACCCCCAGGACGATCCCTTCGGCTCCACAGACGTGGTGCCCGCCAGCGTGATCGCGGCGACCCTCAAGACCGACACGCTGGACGAGGAGATCGCCACCCTGAAGCCCGAGCCCCTGGGCGGCACCCTGCCGGGGCAGATGGAGGGCCTGGACCCCGTGGACGCCTTCGCCGCGGGCCTGCGCTCGGCGGAGGGCGAGTACGGCCGCCTGGACGCGGTGGGGGTGCTCGGGCGCGGCGGCATGGGGCAGGTGCTGGAGGTCAAGGACCCCGCCCTGGGGCGTCGGCTGGCCTTGAAGGTGGCGCTGCAGGCCGACGACGACGCGCGCCGCCGCTTTGTGCGGGAGGCGCAGGTCACCAGCCAGCTGGAGCACCCCAACATCGTGCCCGTCTACGACGCGGGCACCACCGAGCAGGGCGCGCCCTGGTACGCCATGCGCAAGGTGGAGGGCCGCACGCTGACCCACGTGCTGGAGGCCCTGGCCGCCGGCACCGAGGACGCGGAGGAGTGGTCGCTGGCGCGGCTGCTGGGGGCGTTCGTGCAGATCTGCAACGCGGTGGCCTACGCCCACGACCGCGGCGTGCTGCACCGGGACCTGAAGCCGGACAACATCATGTTCGGGCGCTTCGGCGAGGTGCTGCTGGTGGACTGGGGGGTGGCCCGGCTGCTCCGACCCGACGCCGGGGCGAAGGAGGCGCCGATCACCACGCCCGGCGTGCGGCTGGCCATCACCGACCAGGGGGTGACGGAGCTGGGCACCCTGGTGGGCTCGGCGGTGGGCACGGCGGGCTACATGAGCCCGGAGGCCGCGCACGGGGAGCTGGATCGATTGGGGCCGGCCAGCGACGTGTTCAGCCTGGGCGCGGTGCTCTTCGAGATCTGCACGCTGCAGCGCGCCTTTCGGGGCGGCACCATGCTGCAGATCCTCTTCGCGTCCAGCCGGGGCGACGTGCCGGATCCCCGCGAGCGTGCCCCCGATCGCAACATCGACCCGGAGCTGGGGTCGATCGTCATGCGGGCCATGCAGGGGCCCATCGCCCGCCGCACCGCCACCGCGCGCATCCTCGGTCGGCAGGTGCAGGACTTCATCGAGGGTCGGCAGCGTCGGCAGCGCGCGGTGCAGGAGCTGGTCGCGGCGAACACGGCCTGGCAGCGCTGGCTGGACCTGGGGGAGGAGCTGGCCGCGGCGACGGCGACGGCGGCGGCCCTGGAAGCGTCGACCCCGGCCTGGACTCCGCGGGAGGAGAAGGCCGATCTCCTGGAGGCGCGGCTGCGGCTGCGGGACCTGGACGCCGAGCGGACCCTGTGCTTCGCGGCGGCGATCACGTCGGCGGAGCTGGCCCTGTCGCACGATCCCCGGCACTGGCCCGC
>CALCXL010000601.1 GCA_937907595.1 uncultured Pseudomonadota bacterium | reverse complement strand
CGCTGGTCCTCGGTGCAGCCAGCGAGCAGCGCCAGCAGCGCCAGGAGGAGGAGGGGTCGGGGCACGGGCTCTCCGGGACGGGGGGAAGAGGGCGTCTGGGATCTAGCAGGCGAGCCGGCGCAGGGTAAGTCCCCAAGCACAACGCCCCGGGACGAACCCGGGGCGCTGCGATTCGGAGGGGGGCGGAGCTACTCGGCCGGCTTGGGGCTGATCCGCAGGACCTGATCCTCTTCGTAGTTCACCACGTAGAGGTTGCCGTCCGCGTCGAACTCGATGCCCATGAGCGAGTCGGCCGGCACGTCCAGCTCCAGCCAGTCCACCAGGGAGCCGTCGGTGCGCGACAGCGCCAGGATGTTGCCGTTGCGGTTGTCCGTCACGTAGACGAAGTCGCCGCGCACCGCGATGCCCGAGGGGTTGTTGAAGCCGGCGTCGTCGCCCGTCGCCAGCGTGGTGATGGACGCGTCGTCCATGCGGTACTGGTCCACGCCGTCGTAGTTGGGCTGCACGCCGCTGCCCCGGGTGCCCGAGGTGCAGTCCAGCACCGCGATGCGGTCGTTGCCGGTGTCCGCGATGTACAGCTCGTCGGTCTCGTGCACGAACTCCAGGTGCGAGGGGGTGCCGGACTTCCGGGACACGTCGCCCTCGGCGTAGCGCGCGGTCTCACCGTCGCTGTGGTCCGCGCCGCCCAGGCCGTGGTCGTTGTTGAAGGCGTAGCGGGTGATGGCGCTGTGGTAGCCGTCGAAGTACCAGAAGGTGTTCTCCTGCTCCCACGCGATGCCCATGCCGTTGGGGCTGTTGTGCAGCATGTCCAGGTGCTGACCGTGGGCGGGCGCCGTGTCGTAGAGGCTGAGGTCGCCCGTCCAAAGGGTCGGGCCCATGAAGTCCTCGGGGGTGCCGAAGGGGGGCGCACCCTGGGTGAGCTCGTCCGTCTCGTGCGAGCTGGCCCAGTTGCCGTTGTCCGCGCTGAAGGCGATTCCCGAGGGCACGGCGTAGAAGTGGACGGTGGAGGGGCCCAGGTTGCCCAGGGTGGTGGCCTGCTGGTCGGCGGTGCCGGCGTCGTCGAGCACCACCAGGCTGTGGTCCTCGGCGACGATCCAGAGCTGACCGGGCACGTCGGGGTGGAAGGCCAGGTCCCGGGGCGTGTTCACGCCGTCGCCCGAGTCGGCGATCAGCTCGACGATGACGCTGTCTTCGCCGTGCTCGCCGCAGCCGAGCAGCTCCAGCCCCTGGCAGCCCGTGGGCGCGTCGGGGGTGTCGTCGTCGTCGCCGGTGCCGCCGCCGGGGGCGGTGCAGGCGGCGAGGGAGAGCGCGGCGAGGGCGAAGGAGGGCAGGGTCAGCGAGCGAAAGTGGGCCATGTACAGGTCCTAGGAACAGGTCGATGGGGAGCGGGAGCTCGGACAATATCCGGGTTCAACATGGATGGGGTCCAGAGTCTGTCAAGGTTCCGTCAGGGAACCACGACCCCAGCAGGTCGGGCCAGCAGGGCGGACAATACGCCGAACGGCGGCGATCCGCGCAGGTTTCACTCCACCCGGAGGCGCAGCGCGCTGGGTCCCCAGGCCTGCAAGACGGCGTCGATCGTGGCCTCGTCGACCAGCGCCAACAGCGTGCCGCCCCAGCCTGCGCCGGTGACCTTCGCGGCCAGGGCGCCGGCGTCCAGGGCCTGCTCGACCCCGCGGTGGTCGTCGTCGTTGACCACGCCCAGACGATCCAGGCTGCGCTGCTGGGCGGTCATCGCCTCCGCCAGGCCGGCGCGGTCCCCGCTGAGCCAGGCGTCGCGTCCCTCGCGGGTCCACCGGCCCATCTCCGCCACCACCCGAACGAGCGAGGGGTCCGCGATCAGCCGGTCGCGCACGCCGCCGACGACCTCCGCGGTGCCGAGCGCGCTGCGGCGGGGCAGCAGCACCAGCTCCAAGCCCGGCAGGCCCTCCAGCGGGGCCGGAGGACGCCCCTTCTCGAACCAGACCGGGCGCTCCAGGGACGAGACGGTGTGGTCGATGCCCGAGGGATCATCGTGGAACAGCCCCTCCACCGCCGCCGCGGCGCCGAGCACGCGCTGGGGGTCGGGCTCCTCGCCGTACCAGGCCATCAAGGCGCGGGACAGCGCCACGCCCAGGGCCGCGCTGGTGCCCATGCCCGAGGTCAGGCCCCCGGTGCGCACCGCCACGCGCAGGGGCAGCGGCAGGACCAGGCCCAGGTGCTGGGCGGCGGTGCCCAGCGCGCGGATCACGGAGGCCTCTGCGCCCTCGGGCGCGTCGTCGTCCAGGTCGATGGTCAGGGGCTTGACGCTGGCGTCCTCCAGGCCCTGGTCCGCGTGGTGCAGCGTGGGGCCGTCGGGATCGATCGCGGGCAGGCGCATGGTCGCTTCCTCGTCCGCGTCGCCCTGCCAGGCCGTCACCGGCGCCCAGGCCCCCCGGGGGGAGGCGAGCACCACGCTCAACCGCAGGTCGTGCAAGGGGACCGCCATGGCGGGCTCGCCGTACACCACCGAGTGCTCGCCCAACAGGATCACCTTGCCGCAGGCGGTCGCCACCACGGGCCGCTCCCCAGGAGGGGTGTCCATCGGTCTAGAGGAGGTGGTCATCGTGCACCGTGGCCGCGGGGCCGGGCCGGTTCTCGAGGAGCTCGGCCCGGGGGGCGGCGGCCTCCAGCTTGCGGCGCACGGCCAGGGCGTGGCTGCCCTCGCAGAGCACGTGCAGGTTGGGGCCCGCGTCCAGGGTGAACCAGACCGGCAGGCCCTCGTCCTCACGCCAGGAGCGCAGGGCGTGGATGAGGCGGATGGTCTCCCCCTGCAGGTACAGGGCCGACGGCTCGCCGCTCATCATGATCGCCTGCACCTCCATGGCCTCGTGCTCGACCAGGGCCCCCAGGGTGGCCATGTCCCGGTTGGCCAGCGCCCCCTTCACCGCGAGCATGCGCGCCGCCAGGTGCTCCTGTCGAGCCGCCATGAACGGGTGGCGGGCGGCGATGCGGTGGCCCTCGCTGCTGCTGATCGCCTTCGGTGCCCGGCTGAGCACCACCACGAAGTCGCGCAGGTCCCAGTGATCGGGGGAGGCCAGCTGCCGGGAGACGGAGGACGCGTCGTCGTCCCCGCCCACCCACTCCACGAAGCCGGCCTGGATCGATCGGCAGGCGGAGCCGCTGCCCCGGCGGGCCCAGCGGGTCATCTCCACCTCGTCGGGCAGGCCCTCCCCCAGGGCGGCGATGGCCGCCAGCCCGAGGGCCGCGAAGCCCGACGCCGACGAGGCGATGCCCGTGCCCGCCGGGAAGGAGTTCACCGAGGCCACGCGGGCGTGCATCCGGTAGTACTGCTCGCGGATCCGGTCCAGGTAGCGGCTGACGCGCAGCCCGCGCTGGTCCAGGACCCGCTCCCCGCCCAGGTAGATCTCGTCCTGCTTGAGCTCGGGGTCCCACTCCACCGTCGTGGTGGTCACGGCCTCGCTCAGCGTCATCGACACCGAGTCGTTCAGCGGGATGTTCCACTCGAAGTCGCGCTTCCCCCAGTACTTGATGAGGGCGATGTTGCTGCAGGCAGAGGCGCTGGCGCGCAGGGTCCGGGTCACGATGAGGGCTCCGACCGCAGGCCGTCGGCCGCGGGGTGCAGGGGGAGGAGTTCCAGGCCGTGCTGCTGGGCGGCGCGGCCGGCGTAGACGGGGTCGGCGGCCAGCAGGAGCACGCAGTCCCCTCCCCCGGCGCCGCAGAGGCGGGCCCCGAGGACGTCGGGATCGGCCTGCAGGGCGCGCACCACCGCGCCGACCTCCTCGGGCACGGCGCCGAGCTGATCGAGCAGGTCGTGGCCCTCGTTGAGCAGGGGGCCCATTGCGGCGCCCCCTCGCCAGGCGGCGATCGCGCGGTCGGCCACGTCGCCGATGCGGGCGTAGAGGGGGGCGCCGACGGGGTGGTCCTCGCGGACCCGCCGGATCATGGAGCCGGTGGAGGCCTTCGCGCCGGTCCAGGCCACGATCCACTGCAGGTCCGGGCGGGGGGGCAGGCGCTCGGCGGAGGCCCCGTCGGCCAGGGCGACGTCCCCCGAGGGCCAGGCGCCGGCGCCGTCCCGGGTGCGGTAGGCCACGCAGCCGCCGAGCAGCTGGGTGGCGACGTCGTAGCCGCTGGCGCTGCCCTGCAGGGATCGCTGGGCGTCGAGCACGGAGGCGAAGACGTCGATGGGGTCGGGCTCGGCGTCAGCGAGGGCAGCCAGGGCCCCGACGGCGGCGAGGGAGGAGGCCGAGGAGCTGCCCAGGCCCCAGGTGGGCGGGAAGCCCGCGTCGAAGCGCAGGGACACGCCCGCGCGTGGGGCCCAGCGTTGCAGCAAGGGCCACAGCAGGGCCAGGGAGGGGTCGGGGCAGGGGCCGTCGAGGGCGTCGGCGGGCAGGTCGACCGCGGCGAAGACCCCCGGGGCCTGGACCCGCAGCCGATCGTCAGCCACGGCCTCGCAGGCGATGCGGCGATCGAAGCAC
>CALCXL010000600.1 GCA_937907595.1 uncultured Pseudomonadota bacterium | reverse complement strand
GGGGCGGTTCGTGGGAGTTCACGGCCGCAGCCGTGGCGTGTTGCGCGAAGAGGGGACGTGCCCGGCCGACCTCGGGCGCCGCGAGAGGGCTGCGCCGCACCGCCGGGCGCCGCAGCCGCTGCGCCTGGGTACCTGCGCCTGCAGCTATCGGTTGACGATGTCCACGTCGAAGGTGAGGAAGTCGCCGCTGGGGCCGTCGGTGTGGATCTCGGCGTTGCGCATGCCGACGCCGAGGATCTCCAGGCCGCCGAAGTCGAAGATGCCGTCCAGGCTCGCGTCGTCGAACACCGGCTGGGCGATGTCCCCCACCCGGAAGCCCAGGTTCGGCAGGCGATGGCTCTCCGTCGCCAGCTCCACCATCGTGGGGGACACGTCGACGCCGACCACGTCCAGCCCCGGGTACAGCGCCGCCAGGGCGAAGCTGCCGGCCCCCGAGCCCATGCCCATGTCGGCCACGCGCCCCTCGCAGAGCAGGTGCGCCGCGGTCAGCGCCACCTTCTGCTTCATGGAGCTGTTCATGCCCTCCAGGTAGCGGCGGTAGGCCTCGCGCCCGCCCCGGAGCTGCTCGTCGTCGTAGTCGCCCGCCATCAGAACAGCACCTTGAAGATCATCTCGGCCGAGCCCACCAGCTTGTCGCCGATGATGACCTCAAGATAGAGGTTGCGGGTGCCGGGGAAGGCCAGCTCCACCTGCCCCTCGATGGTGTTCTCGTCCTCCTCGGCCCCCCAGCGGAAGCGGCTGAGCACGAAGAGCCAGGGCGTGATGGCCTTGCCCGCCTGCACGCTGCCGGAGCTGAAGTCCTCGCCCAGATCGACCTCCAACAGGTCCACGGGCACGTACTTGCCGAAGGTGTTGGAGACCCAGCCGGTCAGCGCCGCGCCCACCCCGGACATGGCGCTGCTGCCCTGGGCGGCCGTGAGCTCGCTCAGGGGCTTGCCGGTGATGAGCAGGGCCATGATGTCGGCCTGGTCCTCGAACTCGTCGGACTCGAAGACGATCTGCGGGCTGAGCACGGAGCCCGTCACCTTGACCCGCACGTCGCCGTAGCGGGTGGTGTGCACGCCCACGAAGTTGAGCTGGCTGGCCAGCGGGTCGCCGATCAGGTCCACCCCCGACCCGTCCTCCAGGCTGAACTTCTTGGTCAACGCGGTCAGGCGGGAGCCCCGGTTGGTCTCGATGCGCCCCTCCAGCCGCGGGGTGCCGTGGGCCATCAACACGCGTACGTCGCCCTTGAGGGTCAGGTCCGGCTCCACCCGGCCCAGGGTGTTCAGCGCCTTCCCGGGCCCCTGCCCCGCCAGCCCCACGGCCAGCTTGACGTTGACGTTGTTGGTCAGGTGGATGGCCAGGTCGACCTCCAGCGAGTCCAGGATCTCCCGGGCCAGCGAGGGATCCGCGCTGCGGTCCACCAGCGACGGCTTGCGCTCCCCCGGGCCCCGCCGCGAGTCGACGCGGTGCACCACCAGGTTCTCCGGCAGCTCCATGGGCGCGACGCTGCGGCCGATGTCCTCGTGCCCCACGTCGATGACCACGTTCTCCAGATCCAGGTTGCCCGTCACCGCCATGGCCGGGAAGTCGCCCTCCACCCGCAGCCCGCCGTCCAGCTGGGCCTGGGTGCGCTCTTCCGAGGAGACCCACATGTGGTCGAAGTCGAAGTCGAACCGCAGGTGCCCGGGCCGGAAGCCGTGGAGCTCGGCGTAGCCCTCCAGGTTGAAGCCGCCGGCGACCTTGCTGCTGCGGTTCCAGGTCCGCGTGGCCAGGGGGTTGCGGGAGCGCGGGAACGTCTTGAAGGAGGCCTGCTGAAGCGTCAGGCGGCCCGGCTCCACCGACGCGTCCAGGCGGACCTCCTCGTAACAGATCCAGGTCTTCTCATGGCACAGCCGGCCGTCGGGCATGGCCAGCGCCAGGTCGGGGATGGGCGAGCGCAGCGACCCCGTGACGCTCCCAGCCAGGGTCATCGCCCCGCTGACGTCGTAGGTGTAGGGCACGAAGGCCAGCAGCACGGCGATGGGGAAGCCCTCCCCATCGACCACCACCTCCAGGTCGTCGTGGTCCAGCAATGTGCCCAGGTCGGCCCCAAGCTTCAGGGGGAACGTCACCCCGCCCCGCGCGCCCAGGTTGCCGCCCTGCGTGGCCTCCAGCGCCAGATCCAGGGTGAGGCGCTCGTCGGCGGCGCGCACGGCCACCCGCGCGGTCTTGAGCTGCTGGGTGCCGGCCCGCCCGCCGATCAGGCGCAGGTCCACCGAGCCCTCGGGCGCGGACAGCTCGCCCCCCAACCGGATCTCGCCGGTGGCCGAGCCGCTGAGCGGCTTCAAGGCGGGCACGAAGATGTGGGCCAGGGGCATGGGCAGGTTCTTGACGTTGGCGGACAACTCCAGGGCCCGGAAGGGGGGCACGTCCCGCTCCGGATCGGCGTCGGGGCCGAAGCGCGCCAGCAGGAACTCGCCGATGGGGGCGTCCGCGCCGCCGTCCAGGGTGACGATCCGCCCCTCCTTGTCCGTGCGCAGGAAGCTGGACGCCAGCTGCAGCCGCCCGTCCTGGACCGTGGCGCCAAGCTTCGCGTTGACGGCCCGCTTGACCGCGTCCTGGGCGGCGCGGGAGTGGCCCTCCACGGTGACGTCGGCCACGCTGAGGGCGAAGCGCAGGTCCGGCTCCGCCGTGGTCCCGTTCCACTGCAGGCCGCCGCTGTAGCGCCCGCTGGTGATCGCCGGGGGCAGCTCCAGCTGGGCCAGGGACGCGACGCGGCCCAGCTTGGTGTCCGGGATGACCAGCTCCACGTCCCAAGCACCCTCGGGCGCCAGGGTGAGCAGCTGCCGGCCCTTGCCGAAGCTCAGGGTCGCCGGCAGCTCCCGCACCGCCAGGCTGAGCAGCGAGTCCAGGTTGACGTCGCCGCGCAGACCGCCGGCGTCCAGGGTGGCCTGCGCGTCCAGGGTGAGGGGAGGCCGGCCCAGCGCCACCAGGTCCCGGGCGGCCATCCGCAGCTCGAGCTCGGGCTCGGCCAGGGTGCCGTCGATGCGGCCGAAGACCTCGGTCAGTTCGCCCGACAGCGCCAACGCCTCGACCTTCTGGCGGGGGGCCTCGGGGAGCAGGGGCAGCAGGTCAGCCAGGGCGCCGGTGGGCCCCAGATCCAGGCCCGTCAGCCGCACCTGGGCCGCCAGGGGGCCCGCCGGGTCGAGGTACCCCTGCGCGGACAGCCTCACATCGCCCGCGTGCAGGGAGAGGCGATCGAGCTGCACCGAGCCCGACCGCATCTTCACGGTGAAGGGCTGGTCCTCGGGGGTGGCCGCCAGCAGCGTGCCGGCCAGCAGCTGCAGGCGGTCGCCGCGCAGCTTGAGGGTGGGCAGCTCGGACCAGTCGATGCGCCCGTCCAGCTCCGTCAGCAGCTCCTCGCCGCGGGCGACCACGGCCTTGAAGTCCGCCGCCGAGCCGTCCGGCGTGGCGCTGATCCGCGCCTCCCGCACCTGCTCGACGCCGTTGACGACCACCCCCGTGGCGTGGGCCTCCACCGACCCCCGCACCCCGGGCACGCCGGCGCCGAACTCCAGGGCCAGGCCGGTCCAGGCGGTGCTGGCCGTCTCCAGCGTCGTGGAGGGCACCGCCAGGCCGCGCACGGACACGTCGCCGTCGGTGGCGATGCGGATCGGGCGCTCGGCCCAGGAGCCGCTGGCGGTGACCCAGCCGTCGGCCACCCCGCCCCGCACACCCTCGCGGCTGATCGCGCGGAAGGCGGACAGGTTCACCCCGTTGAGGGTGGTCTTCTCCGCCCGGAAGCGGCCCTCGGTGATCCACACCGTGGCGTCGCCCTCCACGAACCCGCCGCCCACGCCGTCGCGGTGGTGCGCGGTGACGACCCCCCGTTCGATGTGGGCCTTGAGGGTGTGGCTGTCCAGCCGGATGTCCTGCACGGTGAAGGGCCCGGCCTTGACCGTGGCGTCGCCCACCAGGGTGTCCAAAGCGGTGCCGCGCCCCGTCCAGGTGACCTTCGTGCTCAGGGCCGAGGGCAGGCCGGGGTAGGGCAGCAGCTTGGCCAGGGAGAAGCGCTGGATGTCCAGCTTCGCGGCGTGGGTCAGGGGGCTGCCGGTCAGCCCCAGCTTCACGTCGGACAGGCCGATGCGGCCCATGTCCCCGCCGATCATCCCCTTCGCGGCCAGCGCGGCCAGCCGCCCGTCGACCGTCACGTCCACGGACACCGCTCCGCGCAGGGGGATGGCGGGGCTGAAGTGCTGCAGGAAGGGCAGGGAGAAGCGGTCGCTGCGCACGCGCAGTGCGTCGAAGCGCAGGTTGTCCAATTGGGTGAGTCGGCCGTCGACATCGACCACGTTGCCGTCGATGCGCAGCTGGAAGGTCCGCAGGATCAGGTCCAGGTCGTCCAGCACCGCGTCGGCGGTGATCTCCGCCGGCGGCAGGTCCCAGGGCGCCGACGTGTCCACGGCCAGCCGCCCCAGTTCGATGTCGTGCCGGCCCCGCTTCAGGGCGTAGTTTCCGTCCAGGTGCACGTCGCCGAAGGTGAAGCGCTGGGTGCCCTTGAGGTCCACGTCGACCGACGCGTCCAGGATGTGGACGGTGCGCACGTCGAAGGCGATGGGGCTGCTGCCCGACTTCGCCGGCGGCGCCACCCAGCCCTCCGGCTTCGGTGCGACGAACGCCGCCGCCCAGTTCACCGAGCCGTCGGGGCGGATCTCCACCAGCACGTCGGGCCGCTCGAGCTCCACCCGGCTGACGCTGACCACGCCGGCGAGCAGGTCCCAGGGCTGCCACCACACCTCCAGCCGATCGGCCCGGGCGGCCACGGCGTCGCGCTCGTCCCGCACGATGATGTCGCGCAGCAGGAAGTGCCCGCCCAGGGCGCCCTCGTAGGCCCCCAGCTCGATGGTGCCGGGCAGCGCCTCGTTGACCACCGGCAGCGCAGTCTCCACCACCCAGCGCCCCACGGCCTCGCTCTGCAGCAGCAGCCACACCGCGGTCAGCAGGCTGGCGAAGACCAGCAGGAGCAGGAACAGCACCCGCGCCACCAGGGTGCGCAGGACGCGAACCACGCGACGGCGCCGCTTGCGGCCCCGCTCTGCTCGGGCGGGCGTGACCACCTAGAACGACTCCCCGATGCCGAAGTGGATGTTCCACACGTCGGGGATGCCCTTGTCCCAGGAGGCGGTGTCGCCGTTCCAGATCTGGTCCCAGGGCTGCAGGAAGACAGGATCGGTGAGCTCGGGCGGGTGCACCGCGGCGTCCAGGCGCAGGCGGCCGATGGGGGTGTCGAAGCGGAAGCCGCCGCCGAAGCTGGGCTGCAGGTCCGTGAAGAAGCGGTCGGCGTCGGTGATGGTGCCGGGCTCGGGCCAGGTGCGGCCGATGTCCGAGAAGCCGGCGATCCACAGGCCGCCGATGATGTTGCCCCGGAGCTCGATGGACCCCGCCGCGCCGAAGCGACCGCCGGTGGGCACGATGCAGTCGGCCCGGTCGCAGCCGGCCTCCCGGCTCCGCGGGCCCAGGTACTTCGGCTTCCAGCCGCGCACCGAGCCGTCGCCTCCGGTGTAGACGGCCTCGGAGACGGGCACGCCGGTCTGGTCGCCCCAGACGTGGATCCA
>CALCXL010000599.1 GCA_937907595.1 uncultured Pseudomonadota bacterium | reverse complement strand
CGACGAGCCCACGCCCGTGCTCACCGTTGCCGAGCGGCCCGACTGGATCGCCGAGGACCCCAGCGCCCTGGACGCCTTGGAGCTGGCCGAGCGCGCCGCGGCCACCGATCTGGCGGTGCTGGTCGACGGGGAGTCCGGCACGGGCAAGGAGCTGATGGCGCGCCGCCTGCACGACCTCTCCCCCCGCCGCAACCAGGCCTTCGTGCCCCTCAACGTCGCCGCCCTGACCCCCGAGCTGGTGGGCTCCGAGCTCTTCGGCCACCGGGCCGGCGCCTTCACGGGCGCGCGCGGGGATCGGAAGGGGCTGGTGGAGGAGGCCGACGGCGGCACGCTCTTCCTGGACGAGATCGGGGACATGCCCCTGGCCATGCAGCCCGTCCTCCTGCGCTTCCTGGAGGAGCGGCAGGTCCGGCGCCTGGGGGACAACCGGGCGCGCAACGTCGACGTGCGGCTGGTCTGCGCGACCAACCGGGACCTGCTGGCGGAGATCGTGGCCGGGCGCTTCCGGGAGGACCTCTACCACCGCCTCGCCCAGGTCGTGGTGCGCCTGCCCCCCCTGCGCGAGCGCCCGGGCGACCTGCAGCTCCTGGCCAACCGCTTCCTGGCCGAGGCCTCGGACGGCCGCTACCGCCACGTCCCCCCCCGCTGGTGGGAGCCCCTGCGGCGCTACCACTGGCCGGGCAACGTGCGCGAGCTGCGCAACGCCCTGGTCGCCGTGGGGCGACTGAGCCGCGGCGACGAGCCCGAGGTGCGCTTCCTTCCGGCGCCCCTGCGCATGGCCCTGCAGGAGGAGTCCGCGCCCCTGCCCGGCCACCCCTGGTCGGGCTGGACGCTGGCGGAGGTGGAGCGGGAGCAGATCCGCCGCACGCTCGTGCAGTGCGCCGGCCACCGGGGCCGCGCGGCTGCCCGCTTGGGGATCTCCGCCCGCAGCCTCTACGACAAGATCCGGCGCCTGGGCCTCGAAGACGCCGCCGGCTGAGGCGCAATTCGAGGGGGTGAGGAGGCGGCACGCCGCCGATCCCAGGGCGTTCTGAGCAGGCACCACAAAGCCCGCTCACACCCCCCGGGCCGTTGCGGTACAGTCCCCGACCACCTACGGGGAAAACGATGCGCGCATCCATTTTGCTTCTCGCCACGATCGGCCTCCTGGCCACCGGCTGCACCACCGACCGCACGTCGGGCGAAGACAACGGCGGGGGCGGCGGCAGCTCCAGCGTCGGCGGCTCCGGCGGCGTCTGGCTCCTGGCCCTCGGAGCCCTCTCCGACGGCGGCGGCGCAGCCACCTGCAATGAGAACTTCAGCGACGCCGACTGCTACGACGAGCCGGACATCCCGGACCCGGATCCCGAGTGGACCGGCTCGGTGGACTTCAGCCAGAGCCCGGAGCTCTTCTTCGTGCAGATCCTGGACGGCGGCGGAGACGACGCCTTCCTGGTCGTCGACGACGAGGTCTTCCCCGGGGAGATCTCGGGCGACCAGATGCTCTTCCAGTGGACGCACAGCGAGACGTCGGAGACGCAGTCGGAGCACGAGAGCGGCTACGCCTTCGAGGAGACGATGGAGAACACCCACCGGACCCGCTGGGAGTTCGAGCGGGACGGCAGCAGCATCAGCGGCCGCCGCATCGAGACGATGACCACGTCCTACCAGGCGGCGGAGACCGACGAGTGGGACTCCGGCGACGTGGGCTACTTCGACGGTCGGATCGACGCCTGGCCCTACCTGGACGGCTTCCCGGAGAACAGCGCCGACGGCGACGACTGCTCGGGCGGCACCTGCTCGGTGACGATCACGAGCGAGAGCGCCAGCGAGTACTCCCTGACGGGCTCGCTGACGGACTACGACGACGAGACCTACGACCTGCTCCGCCAGGTCGGTCAGACCCCCGGCGACGACTCCTAGCCCCCGCGGATCCCGTGCCTTGCCCCGGCGGGATCTCCGCCGGGGCGGCATGATCCCCCCGTGCCCCGCGCCCCCTCCAACGGCATCGAGCTCACCTACGAGTCCTTCGGCGATCCCGCCGAAGAGACCGTGGTGCTCATCATGGGGCTGTCCAACCAGCTGCTCGGCTGGGAGGCCGACTTCTGCGCGCTGCTGGCCGGCCGCGGCTTCCACGTCGTTCGCTTCGACAACCGCGACGTGGGCGAGAGCAGCAAGCTGGACCAGCACGGTGTGCCCGCCATCGGCCCCGTCTTCGCCCGCGCCGCCCTGGGCCTCACCGGCGGCGCGGCCTACACCCTGCACGACATGGCCGCGGACACGGTGGGCCTGCTCGATCACCTGGGGCTGGAGCGCGCCCACCTGGTGGGGGCCAGCATGGGCGGCATGATCGCCCAGGTCGCCGCCATCGACTCGCCGGAGCGGGTGGCCAGCCTCACCTCCGTGATCAGCTCCCCGAAGATCCAGGGGTGGCCCTGGCCCCGGCCCCACGCGCTGAAGGCCGTGACCCGCCGCGGTCCCCGCGAGGAAGCCGCGCGCATCGAGCACCGGGTGGAGCTGTTCCGCACCCTGCACGGCGCCGGCGGCCTGCCCTTCGACGAGGAGCGCATCCGAGAGCGGGAGCGGCGCTCCTTCGCCCGGGACCCCGATCCCGACGGCGCGGTCCGCCAGCTGGCTGCGGTCCTCGCCACGCCCGGCCGCCACCGCACGCTGGCCCAGGTCCGCGCACCCTCAGCGGTGGTGCACGGCGACTCGGATCCGCTCGTCCCCCTGGCCCACGGCCGCGCCACGGCGAAGGCCCTGCCCGACGCCTCCTTCACGGTGATCCGCGGCATGGGCCACGGCCTGGCCGAGGCCGCCTGGGAGCAGCTCGCCGACGCCATCCAGACCAACGCCGAGCGGGCTCGAACGTGATCGGCGACGCGACGGCACCGCGAGCGCTGGCGGTGTTCGCGGTCGCGGCCCTGAGCGGCGGCTGCACCTTCGAGCGGCCTCCGGCGGTGCCCGACCCGCCGACGCTGCCCGCAGGCGAGCACCCCATCGACTCCGTCGCCTCCCTGCTGCCGGGCCCCGGAGCCGGCGCGGAGGCAGGCTGGGCGCTGGCGGTAGGCGACTTCGACGGCGACGGCCGCGACGACCTGGCGGTGGGCGCTCCGGGGCGCAGCGCCGTGGCGGTGTACACCGATCTGACCGAGGCCCCGCAGTGGATCGACGGCCCCGCCGACTCCCGCTTCGGCGCGGCGCTGGCCGCCGGGGATCTGGACGGCGACGGCGTGGACGAGATCATCGTCGGCGCGCCTGAGCACGGGGACCGGGCCGACGCGGGGCCTCTGGACTCCGGGCTGGCCCGGGGCGCGGTGTTCGTGCACGCGCTGTCGGGCCTGCGGGCCACGGTGGCGGGCGCCGCACCAGGGGACTGCGCGGGCGCCGCGGTGGCCGCGGGGGACGTGGACGACGACGGCCTGGACGACCTCCTGCTGGGCTCGCCCTGCCGCGGCAGCTACCGCTACACGGACCCCTCCCTGGAGCTGAGCATCCTGGCCCAGGGGCCCGGCGCGGCCTGGCTGATGCTGTCGCCCCTCGTCGGCGACGTGGCCCTGGGCGACGCGGCGGCGGTGTACCCCGGCGCCGAGGACTTCGAGCAGGCGGGGGCGGCGCTCCTGCTGGCCGACCTGGACGGGGACGGCCGGCCCGACCCGGTGGTGGGCGCGCCCGACTACTTCGGCGCCCAGTGGGTCAACGCCACCGCCCGCGGCCAGGCCCGACACTGGTCCGGCGCCCTGCGCGGCGAGCTGCACCCCGGCGACGCGTCCCTCCTCGTGCGAGGCGGCTGCTGCGGAGCCGACCTCTTCGACGAGACGGGATCGGCCCTGGCCGCCGCGGACCTGGACGGCGACGGATCCCTGGAGCTGCTGGTCGGCGCGCCCGACGCGAAGGACTTCGGCATCTTCGGGGCGACGTGGCTGCTGCCCGGACCGGCGAGCGGCGAGATCGACGGCCTCAACACCACGGTGCTCGCCGCCCCCCCCGACGACCAGGGGGAGTCCGGCGGTGACGTCGGCCGGGCCCTGGCTGCGGGCTTCGACCTGGACGCCGACGGTGTGCCCGAGCTGGCCATCGGCGGGCCCCGGGACGCGCGCAGGCTGCAGGGCGGCGGCGTCGTGCAGATCCTCGAGGGCCTGCCCGGCGGGTACACCGAGCTCTTCTCCGGGGGCACCGTGCTCACCGGCACCTCCAGCAACCAGGAGCTGGGCGCGGCCTTCGCGTGGGGCGACTTCGACGGCGACGGCGCGGACGAGCTGGCCGTCGGCGCGCCGGGCGAGCGCACCCAGGGCCACCGCGCCGGCGGCGTCTTCGTCGTGGACCTGTCCTCGCCCGAAGGCTCCTGACCGCGCCACGAGCGACCAGTCGCAGTCAGTCCCCACCGCGCAGCGCGGCGCAGTCCCCCGCCCCCACCGCGCTCCAGGCCGCCACGCCCGCTCCCCCGTCGGGGTCCTCCACCACGTCGATGAGCGCCCAGTCGGCGTCGGCCGGACAGGGGGGCGGCTGCTGGTTGCCCGCCCGGGTCGACGGCTGCAGCCAGACCGCGCCGGCCCGCTCCACGGCCTCCTCGCAGCCGAAGCCAGACAGCGCGAACTGCCCCGGCTCCCCGCGCCAGTCGGCCAGGGCGGAGCGGTAGCCGAACCACTGCTGGTCCCCCTCGTCGTGCACGGTGGGGGCGTCGATCGCCACCCTCACCCCCGGCGCCCCGCAGGCCAGCAGCCAGCGCCAGGTGGCCTCGCGCAGGGCCGCCCGGGCCGCGGGCACCTCGTCCCGGCGGTACCACCCGCGTCCCTGGAAGGAGGAGGCCATGCCCAGCCCGCGCAGGCGCAGGGTCTGCGATGCGATGGGCCCGCCGCCGGGCACGACCTGCAGCTCCACCGCCGGCCGCCCCAGCGGCGTGGATCCCAGGTGCGCGTCGCCGGCCACCGCGCCCATCGCCGCCATCGCCACCACCGCGAAGCGTCGCCGCGCCGTCGGCGTCCAGCCCTGCCAACCCAGGGACGCGACCACCACCAGCGCCGGCAGCCCGGTCAACACGAAGCGCTCGTCCGCGGGCCGCACCAACAGGAACAGCACGGCGGCGTGGCCCAGGACGGTGGCGGCGACCAGGGGCCACGCGGCCCGCCCCCCCCGCCACCAGCCGACCAGCGCGGCGAGCAGCAGCCCGGCGCCCAGCGGCGACAGCACGCCGGCCACGGTGGTGCCCAGGTAGAACAGGAGCCGCGCCCCCGGCTCCGGCTGCAGGCTGAACAGCCCCCGCAGGGTCGAGGCGAAGAGCCCACCCACCCCGCCGGTCTGCGCGCCCACCCGGGCCTCGTCGGCCATGGCCAACAGGGAGTTGTCGCCGCCCACCGCGGCCAGGTAGCCGCCCACCACCAACCCCAGGGTCGCCGTCGCCACCGCCAGCGCGGCCAGGGAGGTGCCGCGGGCTCCCCCATCGTCCCGTCGGGACAACGCCAGCCCCAGCCAGATCGGCAGCACGAAGGGCAGCGCGGTCCACTTGACCACGCACGCCGCCCCCGCAAGCAGCCCCGCCAGCAGCCCGCCGGCGGGTCGGGGCCAGCACACGATCGCGCCGGCCGACGCCCACACCAGCGCGGTCATCGGCAGATCGAAGTAGTAGCGAAGAGCCGACGCCGGGAGCGCGGGCACCATCAGCACGCCCAACGCCGCCACCGCGCCCAGGGAGCGGCGAGCGCCCAGGGCCGCCGCCACCGCGCCCACCCCCCAGGCCAGGAGCGGCAGCCAGAGCAGGCCCGTCCAGGCCACGGCCTCCGCGCTCGCGCCCACCACGGGCTCCAGGGCCACGCCGACCAGGTACAGCCCCGCCGGGAACCCGCTCTCCATCGCCCGCAGCAGGGCCAGGGGCCCCAGGGGGTCGTCGGTGGTGGCGTTCTGGCGCAAGGCCACCAGCCAGGACAGGCGCCCGGCGTGCTCGGCCCAGGCGGTGCCGTTGCTGCCCCACTCGGCCACCGGCGTCTCCGCCAGGCGGTGCGCAAGCATCGCCCACAGCGCCGCCGCCCCGCCCAGGAGCGCCGCCCACCGCCGCCGTGCCTCGCTGCTCTGCTCCATCGTCGCCATCTTGCCCCAGGAGCCTGGCCACCACCGCGCTCGGGGCACCCGGCGCAGCGCTGACCCGCGACCCAGGCCCGCCGCGCGCTCGGACGTTCGGTGCCCCCCGATCCGTGCGATCCTGCCGTGTGCTGCCCCGCCCGCTCCTGCTCCTCCTCGTCGCCCTGCCCGCCTGCTCGCCGGGGGAGCCGCCCGCCGATCGCCCACCCTCCGGCCCCCCGCCGTCGCACGCCGTCGACGTCGCCTCGGCCAGCGCCCTCCCCCTGCTCCTCCCCCTGCCCGTCGAAGGCCCCCCCCGGACCACGTTCCAGGCCGCCTGGGGGGATCTGGACGGCGTGGCGCCGCAAGAGGTCGCCCTGGCCAACACCCTGCTGCCGGTGGAGGTCCTGCGCTGGACGGGCGCGTCCCTGCAGACGATCTGGCGGGCGCCGACGGCCGACTCCAGCCAGGGCGTGGCCTGGGCCGACGTCGACGGGGACGGCGACCAGGACCTGGCGGTGGCCAACTGCCCGGGGCCCGATCGCCTCTACCGCAACGACGGCGGCGCCCTCACCCTGCAGTGGTCCAGCCCCGACGACGACTGCAGCAAGGACCTGCTGTGGTTGGACGCCGAGGGCGACGGGGATCCCGATCTGGTGACGGGGGGCACCGGGCCCGTGAGGATCTGGATCAACGAGGGCGGCGCCCTGCAGGCCGGAGCCTCCATCGACCACCCGGCGGAGGTCGACGCGCTGGCCGGCGGGGACACCGACGGCGACGGCGACGACGACCTGCTCTTGGCCCTCTCGGGCGTGCCCGCGGCCGGCGATCGCCTGTACCGCAACGACGGCGGGGTCTTCACCCTGGCCTGGACCTCCCCCGACCCCGGCGCGTCCGCCTCCATCGCCCTGGCCGACAGCGACGGCGACGGGCACCTGGACCTGGCCGTGGCCCGCCCCAACGACGGGGATCAGCTCTGGCGGGGCGACGGACGCGGGTTCGCGCTGGCCTGGACCGACCCGGAGCCCACCCACTGCCGGGAGGTGGCCTGGGCGGACGTGGACGGCGATGGCGACCCCGACCTGGCCCAGGCGCGGGAGGGCGCGGTGCGGATCCTGCGCAACGAGGGGGGCCGCCTCCTCGCCGCCTGGCAGGGGCCGGACGAGGACTTCAGCGAGGCGGTGGCCTTCGGCGACGTCGACGGAGACGGGCGCCCGGAGCTGCTGGTGGGCAACCGGCACGGGGACATCGACCCCACCCCCCAGCGCCTCTCGGGCGGCGCCCTGCGCCTGTACCGTCTGCCGCCGGGGAAATAGGGCGGAACATCGCCCGTAGCCCCTTGCGCAGTCCGGCACGCGTGAACCACGCTGGGCGCAGAGGAGAGAACATGGCCGACGAAGAAGCCGCCGCGGACCCGCTGAAGGCGGCCGCCGATCAGGAGGTCGAGCACACCGCCGCCATCGCCCGCGGCGTCGTGCCCACGCGCCCCACCGCCGGGGAGACCGCAACCGCCGAGGCGGAGATCGACGTCGCCGCAGGCGTCACCCCCGCGCCGCTCGCGTCGGTGGGCGACGCCGATCCCAGCGAGGAGACGGTCCACCAGGAGCCGCCCCCCAAGGCCGCGTCCCTGGGCGACGCCGACCCCGGCGAGGAGACGATGCGCGCTGAGCCCACCGCGCAGACGCCCACCACGATGGGGCGCACCGATCTGAGCGCCGACGAGCGGACCTGGGCCATCGCCGGCCACGCCGCCGCCGCGCTGGCGTTCACCGCGATCCCCTTCGGCAACATCATCGGCCCCCTGGCGGTCTGGTTGGCCAAGAAGGAGAGCTCGCCCTGGGTGGCCCAGCACGCCCTGGCCGCCCTCAACTTCCAGATCACCATGTCGCTGGCGTTCCTGGTCGCCGCGGCCTCCACCTTCGCGGTG
>CALCXL010000598.1 GCA_937907595.1 uncultured Pseudomonadota bacterium | reverse complement strand
CCCAGGTTGGAGCCGCAGTACCCGCCCTTGCCGTCGCCCTGATCCTGGGCCTGGGCTTCCTGGGCATGAGCCTGCGCGGCCTGCAGGCCAGCGCCGGCCCCACCTGGGCGCGCCGCTTCTTCTTCGCCTCCCTGGTGTACCTGCCGGTGCTGACGCTGGCCCTCGCCGTCGACGTCGCGCTGCTCTGATCGATGGGCCTCTACGACGCCGCCAGCCGCACGTTCGGCGGGTTCTTTCACACCGGCGACCCCCTCAACCCGCCGCCGCTGCACCGGAACCCCTGGACGCTGTTCATCCTCACGGGCCTGCTCTTGCCGCCCTTGCTGCACCTCTCCGGCCTCGGCGTGCGCCGGCCCCCGGTGCCCGAGGTCGTGGCCTCCTTGCCCGACTTCGCCCTGGTCGACCAGGACGGTCAGCCCTTCACTCGGGCCGATCTGGCCGACGCGGTGCACGTCGTGGGCTTCTTCTTCACCTCCTGCCAGACCGAGTGCCCGCGCATCCTCAACGTGATGCGGGGCCTGCAGGAGGACATCGCCACCCAGGAGCCCTTCGCCGGCTACGACGGGCAGATCAAGCTGCTGGGGATCACGGTGGACCCGGTGACGGACACCCCCGAGCGCCTCACAGCGACCATGGCGCAGTACGGCCTGGATCCGGCCCGCTTCACGATGCTGACGGGGGACAAGGCCGCTGTTCATGCGTTGGTGACCGGGGGCTTCGCGCTGGCGGTGGGCGACCGCACGGAGACCGCGCCCGGCGTGTTCGACATCGCGCACAGCAACCGCCTGGGCATCGTGGACGGCCAGGGGGGCGTGCGGGGCTTCTACGGCCTGGAGCCGGTGGGCGACACCATCGGCCTCACCGGAGCCCAGCTGGGCACCGACTACGACGGACCCGACGCGGTGCGCGGCTGGGCCAAGGTGGTCCTGGACGACCAGCGCAGGAGCGCCCCCTGATGCGCCCCGACCGCCCTGCAACGATCTGCTGCATCGCCGATGTCGACGTCGGCGCCGCTGTGCGATCCGCAACGATCGGCTGCGCTGCATCCCCCTGGGGGCCAGGGCATGGTCGCCGGGTGCAAAGAGCGACGCCTGAACACCCTTCATCGAGCCCCGCCCCGCGCTTGCAGCGCATGGGGGGCTTTGATAGAAGGCGCCCGCAGTCAAGCTTCCAGGTCCTGACTGCAGGCAGGGGCTGGGCATCCGCGGGACCGGGTGTCGCAGTCCAAAGCCAGGGCCCAGGTGGCCGCCGGGAGCTCCCCGTCGGTCAGTCCCCCCGGGTCCTCCACTCACGAAGAGGGTAGGAACGTGGCTGTCATCTTCCCCAGATGGTCGAACTGGATCATCCCCATTATTTTCGGGGTTGTGGGCCCGATGGTGACGGTCGGAGCTGTCGGTGCCCTCTGGTACTGGGGCTCCCCCGAATTCACCGACGTGGGCTACGCCCCGGACCAGCCGGTCCCGTACAGCCACAAGCTGCACGCGGGCGAGCTGGGCATCGACTGCCGGTACTGCCACAACACCGTCGAGCAGGGGGCCGCCGCGGCCATCCCGCCCACGGCCACGTGCATGAACTGCCACAAGGCGGTGAAGACGGACTCGGAGATCCTGGAGCCGGTGCGCCAGGCGTTTGAGACCGGTGAGCCCATCGCCTGGAAGCGCGTGCACCTGCTGCCCGACTACGCCTACTTCGACCACAGCGTGCACGTCGCCGCCACCATCGGGTGCGCGACCTGCCACGGCCGCGTGGACCAGATGAAGACCGTCAAGCAGGAGGAGCCGCTCAGCATGAGCTGGTGCCTGGACTGCCACCGCAACCCGGCCCCGAACATGCGTCCGCACAGCGAGCTGACGAACATGGCGTGGACGGCCGCAGACTCCCCCGATTTCGATCCTCACGCGAAGGCGCGGTTCCCGACCCCGCCGGAGCACTGCTCGGGGTGCCACCGATGAGCGACCTGATCAACATCCGCGGCAAGCGGAAGCCCGTCCAGTGGCGCAGCATCGAGGACTACGACGGCCAGGTGGCCGCCCTCGACGCCGCGGACACGGACTCCCCCAACGCGCAGCTGGAGGCTGAGAAGGACCTGAGCCGCCGCGGCTTCCTCGGCTGGTCCGGGGCCACGGTCGCCGGCGCCAGCGCCCTGCTGAGCGGCTGCATCCGCAAGGCGGAGGAGACGATCCTCCCCTACAGCCGCCGCCCGGAGGACTACATCCCCGGCCAGCCGGCCTACTTCGCCACGGCGGCGTCCATCGGCGGCACCGTCGTCGGCCTGCTCGTCGAGAGCCAGGACGGCCGGCCCACCAAGATCGACGCCAACCCCCGGCACCCCGGCTCCGGCAACGGCAGCACGGCCTGGGCGCAGGCAGAGATCATGGAGCTGTACGACTCCGAGCGCAGCCAGGCGCCGGTGCAGGCCGGCTCGGACACCACCTGGGCCGCCTGGGACGAGTTCGTGAAGGTCCACTTCGGTGGGCTGCGGGCCGCCAGCGGCAAGGGCGCCGCCCTGCTCCTGGGCGCCACCACGTCGCCCACCCTGCAGCGCATGATCGCTGAGTTCCGCCGGAAGAACCCGCAGGCGCAGGTCTTCCAGGACGATCCGGGCCACCGCGCCAACGCCTTCGCGGGCCTGGACGCCGTGGGCCTCGACGGCCTGCAGCCGGTCTTCGATCTGTCCCGCGCTCGCGTGATCCTCTCCCTGGACAGCGACTTCCTGGGCGTCGACGGCGACATGGTCCGCAGCTCCAAGGAGTTCGCCGCGGGCCGTCAGGTCGCCGATGCCTCGGCCACCATGAGCCGCCTGTACGCGGTGGAGGCGGGCTTCAGCATCACCGGCATGGCCGCGGACAACCGACTGCGGCTCGCGTCCAGCCAGGTGCGGAACTTCCTCATCGCCCTCACCAAGAAGGTGCTGGCCTCGGGCGTCGTCGCCCCCGCCGGCTCCAACGACGTGCTCGCCGCCCTGCGGCCCACGGCGCTGGACCCCACGGCGGAGAAGTGGGTCGCCGAGCTGGCCAAGGACCTCGCCGCCAACAAGGGCTTTAGCGCGGTCGTCGTGGGCGAGCGTCAGCCCGCCTCGGTGCACGCCCTGGCGCACATGCTCAACGTCGCCC
Organism: uncultured Pseudomonadota bacterium; assembly: GCA_937907595.1. Taxonomy (GTDB): domain Bacteria; phylum Myxococcota_A; class UBA796; order UBA9615; family UBA9615; genus CALCXL01. The sequence continues at coordinate 1,669 of CALCXL010000598.1, read as the reverse complement.
TCGGCAACGTCGGCTCCACCCTGGGCTTCGCTCCGCGCCACGCGGTGGCCGGCGCCGGCAACATCGCCGACCTCGCGGCGGCCATCGGCGCGGGCAAGGTCAGCACCCTGGTGGTGCTCGGCGGCAACCCGGTCTCCCTGGCGCCCGCCTCCCTGGGCTTCGGCGACCTCATGGGCAAGGTGGCCACCACGGTGCACCTGGGCCTGCGCAACGACGCCACGGGCAAGAAGGCCACCTGGCACCTGCCCGTCAGCCACTTCCTGGAGGCCTGGGGCGATCACCGCGCCACGGACGGCACCGTCGCCATCCAGCAGCCGCTCATCGAGCCCCTGTACGGCACCCGGTCGGACACGGACCTCCTCGCCGGGATCGCGGGCGTGGCCGAGCGCGGAGTCTCCCTGGTGCAGGCCACCTGGCCGTCGCTGTCGGAGAATGAGTGGCGCAAGGCGCTGCACGAAGGCGTCGTCGGCGGCACCGCAGCCACCCTCATCTCGCCTGCCACCACCGCCGCCGTGCCCGAAGGGGCCGAGGGCGAGCCCGGGTTCGCCGGGGCCGTCGCTGGCGCCCCGAACGCCTGGAACTGGTCCAACACCGGGGCGATCCTCGGCAAGGCCCACGTCCCCGCCGGGAGCTCCCCGGTGGAGGTGAACTGGCTGCTGGACTACACGGTCTACGACGGTCGCTACCTCAACAACCCGTGGCTCCAGGAGCTGTCGGACCCGATGACGAAGGTGGCCTGGGACAACATCGCCCAGCTCAGCCCCAAGACGGCGTCCGGCCTCAACGTCAAGCACGGCGACTTCATCAACCTGGAGCTCGACGGGCGCAGTCTGGACCTGCCGGTCACCATCACGCCGGGCGTGGCGGACGACACGGTCATCCTGTCCCTGGGCTACGGCGAAGCGTCGCTGGGTCAGTACGCCGCGGAGGGTGCCGGCTTCGACACCAACTCCCTGCGCGACGCCGACTACCCCGCCTTCCGGGTGGGCGTCGGCATGAGCAAGGCCAAGAGCCGCGACTACGAGGTCGCGACCACCCAGAACCACCACCGCATGGACCCGGGCTTCGGCTACCCCACGCGGCCGCTGGTTCGGGAGAACACGCTGGCTGAGTTCAAGGAGGACCCCGGCTTCGTCGAGGGCTTCGAGCTGCTGCCCGCGGACAAGCTGAAGTCCCTGTGGGTGAACTCCAACGAGACCGAGGGCCATCAGTGGGGCAAGTCCATCGACTTGAACCTCTGCACGGGCTGCAACGCCTGCACCGTGGCCTGCCAGGCGGAGAACAACATCTCCGTGGTCGGCAAGGAGCGCGTCGCCTACGGCCGGGAGATGTCCTGGATCCGCATCGACCGCTACTTCACCGGGGACCCCGAGGACCCGGAAGCCGTCGTGCAGCCCATCGCCTGCGCGCACTGCGAGACCGCGCCCTGCGAAGGCGTCTGCCCGGTGGCGGCGACGTCGCACAGCCCCGAGGGCCTCAACGACATCGCGTACAACCGCTGCATCGGCACCCGGTACTGCGCCAACAACTGCCCCTACAAGGTTCGTCGCTACAACTTCTTCGCCTACGCGAAGGATGAGGACGAGAAGAACCCGAACCTGACCCTGCAGCGCAACCCCGACGTTACGGTCCGCTTCCGCGGCGTGGTCGAGAAGTGCAGCTACTGCGT